>NZ_JBLZRT010000173.1:0-22923 GCF_048564745.1 Microcystis sp. | reverse complement strand
CTTAAATGTATCTGGATACACGCCACACAAGCGTTTGAACTCTGTTGGCTTTAAAGTTTTTACTTGTTCGTAAGTCATCTTTCAATCTTAACTCTTGGACTATTTTATCCTATTTTGTCTAGACTTATGCAAGAGATCTAGTGACTCTGAAATTGGTAAAAAAATATGAACAATCGCGTCTAAGCATCTCACAGTTAACCTAATGCGCGGGGGGTTTGGGGGGTAGAACCCCCCAAAAGCTTGGATTGAGTGATAAAACTGAAAAGACCTCTTGCAAAAGTCTTAAGTCGATCCTTGTACAGCAACATTTTTGAAGATTATCAACTACTAATAAATAATTAACTGAAAGTCCCTCCCATTATTGTTTCTATCGTTTGTTTTCGGATTTATGCAAGAGGTCTAAAGTAACACACCCAATTTTAGGAGAAAGTTTCCCCTGAAAAATCCCAAATTAGTAGATTGACAAAAATGATACCAAATCCCTTTTTAATAGTGTGATTAACTCTCAAGTTATGAATTGTTTCTCCCCACACCCCACACCCCACACCCGTTCGGCTGAGCTCACGGCCGAAGCCCACACCCCACACCCCACACCCCTACCCGCACCGAAAAACTTTTTGCCGCAAACCCCACTTATAAAGCGGTTAGATAGCGGATTTTTTCCAACAATAGGGAGGGTTGAATCGGTTTGAGCAGATAGTCATCAATGCCATGACGACCGAGGAAATTAACGCTGATTTCGGGGGTATCATTCAAGATTAGCACTTTACTGGCTTGAGTTTGGCTGGATTTTTTTAAGAGATGACAGAGATGATATATATCGGGCATTTTTTGATCGACAATTATAATACTTGGCTGCACGATCTCAATTTTTTTGATAGCGGAGACACTATCGATTAACCAAATAACTTGATAATGTGCCACCATCAATAACTCACAAATAAGATTGGCGATTTCTTCGTCACTTTCAATTAAAACTATAGTGGGATGGTGGTGATTAAAATGGGGATTATGATCCGAGGGTTGGGGTTGAGATTTAGGGGGCTTTTGTTGAGGTAAACGGACGGTAAAGATGGAACCTTTATCTAAGCAAGATTCTACCTCGATCGTGCCGCGATGGAGTTCCACTAATTGTTTAGTTAAAGCCAATCCTAATCCCACACCACCATAACGACGTTTACGAGAGCCATCCAATTGGGTAAATTTTTCAAACAGAAGCGGTATTTTTTGAGCAGGAATGCCGATGCCCGTGTCCTCTACCTGAAAAATGACCTGACTGCCTTCTTTCCACAGTCTCAGGGTGACAGCACCCTGTTCGGGGGTAAATTTCAGGGCATTTTTTAACAAATACAAAAGTATCTGCTGAACTCGATCATAATCGGCGTAAAAATAATGCTCTTTTTCGGTGATTTTCATCTCTAAAATTAGATTAATTTCTTTAATTTCTGCCTCTGTTTTGATAATTTCTAAAACGTGATTACAGAGGTATTTTAGCGAAAATTGTTTAATATCTAAAACGGCTTTTCCTGCCGAAACTTGCGAGAAATTAAGCAAGTCATTGATTAATTCTAATAGTTTATTGCCGTTATCCTGAATAACTTTTAGATAGTTTTTTTGTTTGTCGGGGGGTAAAAAATTATTGGCTGCCGAGCATTTTTGCAGGGTACTGGACAAACCGATAATACAAGTTAGGGGAGTTAATAACTCATGACTAATATTATTTAAAAATTCACTTTTGCAGAGGTTAGCGGCTTCTGCGGCCATTAAAGTATCTTGTAATTCTTGGGTTCTTTCTATTACCCGGCGTTCAAAAATATCTTTTTGCTCCTGTACTTGAGAATATAATTGCGCTTGATAGATAGCGATGGCGAGATGTTCACCAATCTGACCTAAAAATTTCTTTTCTTCTGGCAACCATCGGCGTTTTTCTCCACATTGATGGGCAATTAATAAACCCCATAATTCTTCTTGTACCACAATCGGGGCGATTAATTTTGATCGCACTTGGTGTTGTCGCAAAAATTCGGACAAACAGAAGGAAGAAGAATAGTTAACATCCACATCATCCACGGCCAGAATTAATCCTTGACGATACTTTTCCTTGTATTGGGGAATATAGGAAAAACAATCGTCTTCGGGGGTTAAATTTAACACCGAATTTATCTGGTCAGAAATGCGCGACTCGGAAGTTATTTTTCCCTTTCCCTCACCGATACCGGGGAAAAATTGATAAATTAACAATCGGTCCACTTGCAGAAACTCTCGCGCTTCCCTGACTACGGTTTCCAGAATCACCGGTAACTCCAGACTCTGACGCATTTGGGTGATGACTTGGTTTAATAATCTTTCCTGTTCGATTTGTTGGGATAGGGCAGCTTCCACCGGTTGACATACAGAGAAGATGCGGGGACAACCCCCCTCAGCAGACGGAGAAGAAATTATCGAGAGAATTTTGACTAAAATTTTATTTTGAAAACTGCTGACATTATTGGATAGAGGCAGATTTAAAATTTGATAACCCTGCTGAATTTTTGGGTTGTGGAGAGACTTGACGGACAGTCCTTGCAGAAAATTTTTAATCGTGTTCGCTTCAAAACTAATGCGGACTTCGTACTCAAAGTTATGTGCTTGGGGACTGGCTAACAATAAAGCTTGTAGGTCAGTGGAAAGCAAGAGTTGATAGATTTCCCCCGTCTTTAGGGGCAGCTCTCTTTCACTGAGACTAATCCTCGGCGCTGTCACCTGTATTGCCAACTGTCCCCACCAAGAACGAATTTGTTGGAGGTGAGTAGATGACAACACTTGACAGCAAACATAAGCGGGAGAAGCATTCATTTATCAGTTATCAGTTATCAGTTATCAGTTATCAGTCATCAGTCATCAGTTATCAGTTATCAGAAGGCAGAAGGCAGAAGGCAGGAGGCAGGAGATAGAGTGGTGGGGTGTTGGGGTTTTAGGGTTTTAGGGTGTTGGTGTTTTAGGGTGTTGGGGTTTTAGGGTTTTGGGGTTTTAGTTGAAATTCCCCCACTTCCCCACTTCCCCCACTTCCCCCACTTCCCCACTTCCCCACTTCCCACTTCCCACTTCCCAGTCATCAGTAAGGGGACTGGGGTTGGGGTTTTAGTGAAGATTTTTCTTAATCCCTATCCCCTATCCCCTAACACCTATTCCCTATTCTTTAAATTGCCGCAGACAGATATAATCATCTCTATCTACCTAAGAATGATCCCTCGATCGAGACCCTAATTCTCAAAACCTAATCATTATTTAACCTGACTCTCAAAACTTATGCACCGAATTGCTCCCCAAGCGGGTGGTTGGACAGCAGATACCGAAGGGGTGATTATTATTGACCAAAATCCGGCCCCGATTGTTCTCCTCACCATGGCCGATACCGATATTCAAACTCTAGCGGCAGCTATCGACCATCTACCGGATAATTTTCCCGCAATTCGCGCCCTGAATTTATCGCAGTTACAGCAGCAATACAGTATCGATAACTATGGGGACAAGGTACTATCCCAAGCAAGAGTGATTATTCTTCGCTTATTGGGGGGACGGGGGAGTTGGTCCTACGGGTTGGAAGTAGTTAAGGAAATTGTCGAGGAAACTGGTGCGACTTTATTTGTCCTCCCAGGAGAGGATAAACCGGATTTAGAGTTGATGAGTCATTCCACTGCTTCCCTGACTACTGTTAACCAGTTATGGTGCTATTTCACGGAAGCAGGGATAGATAACTGGATTAATGCTGCTAAATTTATCGCGCATACCTGTCTCCATCTCGACTATCCTCCCTCTCCTCCTGGGGTTGTCCCTAGGTTGGGAATCTATTCCCAGACAACCCTATCCCAACCCCAAGCACGGACTTGGATACTTTTCTATCGTTCCCATTATCTCGCAGGTAATACCAAAGCTATCGATGCTTTAATCAGCGCTTTCACCCAAAGAAACATTGAAACTGTCCCTATCTTTCTCTCCTCTCTCCGGGAAATCGAAGTGCAAGAGGAACTATTAACCCTCTTTTCCCACCATCCCCCAGACCTAATTCTCGATACCACTAGCTTCTCTATCCAGCGACCGGAAGACAAACAAAATCATCACTTCTGGCAGTCTCTCAATAAACCCATCTTCCAAGTTATCCTCAGCAGCAGCAGTTTAGAAGCTTATCAACAGGGTTATCAAGGTCTTTCCCCCCGGGATGTGGCCATGAATATCGCTTTACCGGAAATGGATGGCAAAATTATCACTCGCGCTATTTCCTTTAAATCTGTCCTCACCCGACATCCCAAACTAGAAACGGAAATAGTTATCTATCAACCCCTCCCCCACCGGGTTGATTTTGTCGCTGATTTAACCGCAAACTATTGTCAACTCTCCTCCCTTCCCAACTCCCAGAAAAAAATTGCTCTCATTTTCCCCAACTATCCGAATAAGGATGGTCGTATCGCTAACGGAGTTGGTTTAGATACTCCCGCTAGTGGTCTGGAAATTCTTCGCGCATTACAAACCCAAGGTTATACCCTCACCGACCTCCCCGACCATAGCGATGAATTAATGCGATTGCTTATTTCCGGTATCACTAATGACCTGGAAACAAGGGAATTAAAACCTATCTATCAATCTCTCTCCCTAGAAGCATATCTAGATTATTTCTCCTCCCTTCCCCCCGATAATCAAAGCGCTATGCTTGACCGTTGGGGACATCCAGACAGGGATTTCCCTATCCCCGGCATCCAGTTAGGTAATGTCTTTATCGGTATTCAACCTTCTCGCGGTTACGACCTTGACCCGACTCTTAATTATCATTCCCCCGACCTCGAACCTACCCACAGCTATCTCGCTTTTTACCATTGGTTACGACAGGAATTCCAAGTCACTGCTGTGATTAATCTCGGTAAACACGGCAATTTAGAATGGCTACCCGGGAAGAGTCTCGCTCTTTCTCCCAATTGTTATCCCGAAATTGCTTTCTCGTCGCTGCCGAATTTTTATCCGTTTATTGTCAATGACCCCGGAGAAGGTTCCAACGCTAAAAGACGTTCCCAAGCTGTTATCATCGACCATCTCACCCCCCCAATGACGCGAGCGGAATTGTATGGGGATTGGGAAAAGTTAGAGTCTCTCATCGATGAATATTATCAGGCAGAATCTCTTGATCCTTCTCGTTTAGTTCTGATTCGCGAGCGGATTAACGACCTGGTGGCGAAAACTAATCTCGATCGAGAGCTAGGCACGATTAGCGCCTCCTTTGGTCAATTTCTCACCGTCGTGGATGGTTATCTCTGTGAACTCAAGGAAGCACAAATCCGCGACGGTTTACATATCTTCGGTCAATGTCCCCAGGGTCAGCAGTTAATTGATTTAATCCAATCGATCGCCCGTTCTCCCAGTCCCGACCGCCCCGGTTTAACCCGTTCGATCGCCCTTGACCTCCATCTCGACTGCGACCCCCTGACGGAATATAACGATACTACTACTTATCTGGAAAGTCTCGCTCAGGATTTAATTAGCCGGAAAATTGAACCTGTAGGCGAAAATACGGCAAAAGAATTGGTTTGGCTAGAAAATCAGTTAATTCCTGCTTTAAAACAAACCCCCGATGAACTTACCTATCTCTTAAAAGGTCTCGCTGGCGAATACGTCCCCAGTGGTGCTTCTGGCGCTCCTACCCGCGGCCGTCCTGATGTTCTCCCCACCGGCAGAAATTTCTATTCCGTCGATACCCGCGCAATCCCCACAGAAACCGCGTGGGAAGTGGGAAGAAAGGCCGCAGAGGCACTAATTGAACGTTATACCCAAGAAAATGGCGAGTATCCCCGCACTTTGGCGATTTCTATCTGGGGAACTTCGACGATGAGAAATAGTGGCGAAGATGTGGCCGAAGCCATGGCTTTACTGGGAATTCGTCCCCTTTGGGATGGTTTTTTCCGTCGGGTAGTCGGGTTTGAAATCCTTACCCCGTCTAGCTTAGGCCGTCCTCGTATTGATGTGACTGTTCGGGTATCGGGCTTTTTTAGGGACAGTTTCCCCAGCATACTACATCTTCTTAATTCTGGCATAAATGCGGTAGCTTGTCAAGAGGAAGAGGAAAAAATTAATCCTTTAGCGGCGAAAGTGAAGACAGAGAGGGAGTTTTGGCTAAGTCAGGGCTTAGGAGAAAAAGAGGCGAAACTGAGAGCTACTGCCAGAATCTTTGGCTGCAAACCGGGTGCTTACGGGGCCGGTTTACAGGGGTTAATCGAGTCACAAAACTGGCAAAATGATCAAGACTTAGCTAATGCTTATATTAACTGGAGTTGTTATGCCTATGATAGCCAAGGAACTGCCCATTCTTTACCGGAAGTATTGAGAAATAGACTGCAAGAATTAGAGATAGTGCTGCACAATCAGGACAATCGGGAACACGATATTTTCGACTCCGATGACTACTATCAATTTCAAGGCGGCTTAACTGCCAGTGTCCGGGCATTAACCGGCAAAAATCCCGTCACCTATTTTGGTGATCATTCCCGCCCGGAAAATCCCCGCATCAGAACCCTAGAGGAAGAAATTCGCCGGGTTTACCGCTCGCGAGTGGTTAATCCCAAATGGATAGCGGGAGTGATGCGACACGGCTATAAAGGTGCTTTCGAGATGGCTGCGACCGTAGATTATATTTTTGCCTACTCTGCCACTACTCATCTGGTGGAGGATTTTATCTATCAGGGAGTAGCCGAAGCTTATTTATTTGACCACAAGGTACAACAATTTATTCAGGAGAAAAACCCCTGGGCATTGCGAGATATGGCCGAAAGATTATTAGAGGCTCAACAACGGGGATTATGGACGCAGGTGGACCAGAAAACTTTAGATCGATTGAGGGCAATTGTCCATGAGGCCGAAGGAGCGATCGAATCGGGTCAGTAATTGATAACTGGTCTAGAATCAATCTATCAAGAAATTGCTCAAATTACTTTAGTAATGAGAAACGGGACTAAATAATGGCCGGAATTGAGGGATTGAGGATTAAAAATTATCGAGCGCTCAAGGATATAACCCTGGGCAAGTTATGGAACACTCAAAATCGAGATTCTCTGACACCGATGACGGCCGTTATCGGCAAAAATGGTGTGGGAAAAAGCACACTTTTTGATGCGTTCGGTTTTTTATCTGATTGTCTTAAAGGAGGAGTAGAAGAAGCTTGTGATGCGCGGGGTCGGGGCGGCTTTGAGCGTCTTCGTTCCCAGGGTCAGGAAGGAAGCATTGAATTTCAGATTTACTATAAAGAAGATTACAATTCCCGACCAATTACCTATGAATTAGCTATTGATCTAGATACCGATAATAGACCTTATGTAAAAAAAGAAAGACTCAGACAGAGAAGAAAAGGTCAAAAGACCGGATGGCCTTTTTCATTTTTAATCCTCGATGAAGGGAAAGGAATCGTCTGGAAAGGAGAAGAAGAAGGGAAACAAGTAGAAGAAGGTCAAGACCATTTTGATTTACTTAAGTTAATAGAAAAAATTCAACGAGAAGCTGATGAGGATGGGGGGGAGTTAGTGGAACTGAATGATAAGCGGAAACTAGGAATTGCTACGTTAGGTTCTCTCAAACAGCATCCGAGAATTTCCCTATTTCGGAGATTTATTGAGGGATGGTATCTCAGCTATTTTACTCCCGATGCGGCCAGAAGTTTGCCCCTAGCAGGACCCCAGAAACATCTCAATATCCATGGAGATAATCTCGGTAATGTGGTGCAGTTTATGGAAAGAGAGCATTCCAAGAAATTTCAGAATATACTTAATAGTATTTCTCGTAAGATACCGGGTATAGAAAAAATTAGCACCGAAAAAAGTCCCGATAATCGACTACTATTAAAATTTAATGATCGGGGATTCCAAGACCCATTTTATGTACAGCAAATGTCCGATGGTACTTTAAAAGTATTCGCCTATCTCTTACTGTTAGAAGACCCTTCTCCACCGCCATTTATCTGTATTGAAGAGCCAGAAAACGGCTTATACCATAAACTATTAGAAACCTTGGCTCAAGAATTTAGAAAACACGCCACAGGACAGAGAGGACGTTCTCAAATTTTTATCACCACTCATCAACCTTATTTTGTTGATGCTCTCCAGCCAGAAGAAGTTTGGATTCTGGAAAAGGGTGATGATGGTTTTTCTCGGATTAAACGGGCTAGTGACAATCCTTTAATTAAGAATCTCGTCTCAGAAGGATTGCCCCTTGGTAGTCTTTGGTATAGTGATTACTTAGATGAGAGATAAGGTCATGCACTTTGAAATTTTGGTCGAGGATTTGTCGGGAAAAAAAGCACTTGATATTCTAATTCCTAAGATTATTGACATGAATGCAGGTCATACATTTAGGGTTCATTCCTATAAAGGCAGTGGTCATATTCCCAGAGACTTACAGTCTGTTTCCGATCCTAGTAAACGGATTCTTCTTGAGCGACTACCTAAACTGATTCAAGGATATGATAAAACTTTTTCTAGTTACCCTGATAATTATGCTGCTGTGCTGATTGTGGTTTGCGATCTGGATAATCGATGTTTTCGAGAATTTCGACAGGAATTAAGCAATTGTCTGGAAAAATCTGCTATCCAATCCCAAATTTACTTTTGTATTGCTATTGAAGAAGGAGAAGCTTGGTATTTAGGTGATATTAATGCCATAAAAATTGCTTATCCCCAGGCCAAAAGTGCTATCTTGGATTCCTATATTAATGATAGTATCTGTGGTACTTGGGAAAAACTGGCAGATGCTGTATATAAAGGTGGAGCGAAACAATTATCTAAGTTAGGTGGAGCTTCTGTGGGTCAAGAGAAAACAGTCTGGGCAGAAAATATTTCTCCTCAGATGAATGTGGATATTAATCGATCGCCCAGTTTTGGCTATTTTCGAGATAAACTACGTCATCTCAGTCAGGAAGAATCAAGATAAGCAATATTTTTTCAGGCTCAACTTTTAGGCATTTAAAATAATCGTCGAGAGCGGGCAGTAGGGGATATCAAGTATCTGGGTAAAATTATTTACCCATAGCGATCCTTGTCTAGCAAGGCTTTCAGCCCTCTGTGGTCGGTAATTAATTTTGCCTGACTACTTAAAGACTGATTAACAGAGGAATGTAGCGAAATATACGGAGCGATCGAACCAATTTGTAATATATGTGGCCTATAAAATAGGATGATGCGAGCGTTGTCCATACTTGCATCGGGAGGGAACCGTGACGACTTTTCTGGCTTCGCTCAATTTACTGCCTTCTAGTTCTCCCGCTACTAATTTTCAGACCCGGGAATGGACTTTTCCCACACTCTACTCGACTCTGGCTCCTGCTGCCCTAGCAGATTTGATTTTTTCTCGTTACGAGATTGATGTACCGAAAAATTGTCAATTTTGGCATCGGGGTTTAAGTGATGTGTATCTCCTCGAAACCCTGACAACTCCCTACATTTTGCGCGTATCTCACTGCCATTGGCGCAGCAAAATGGAAATCGACTTCGAGTTAGAATTATTAGATTATCTCGATCGCTCTCAGGTTCCCGTCGCCGCCCCAATTCGCAGCAAAAACGGTGATTTATCCGTAGAAATTAATGCCCCGGAAGGGAAACGTTACGCCGTCCTCTTTCCCTATGCCCCTGGAGGAATTGCTATTGGGGATATAGATATAGAACAAGCCTATCATTTAGGGGCGATCGTGGCTAATTTACATCGGGTGACAGCAGATTTTCAAACCCTAGCCTATCGTCATCCCCTCAACCTCAAATATCTTCTCGACGATTCCCTGCAAATTATCGCACCTTTTCTGCACCAACGACCGAGCGACCTAGACTGTGTTTTAGAAACCATTGGGGAAATAGAGGAAGAAACCGCTAAATTACCGACAGAATCTCCCTATTGGAGCATTTGTTGGGGCGATCCTCATAGTGGTAATGTGCATATCACCCCTGATAATCAGATGACCCTATTTGATTTTGATCAGTGCGGTTATGGTTGGCGAGTTTTTGATATCGCTAAATTTCTGCAAGTTTCCCTACAATCCGGCTTAAATCGCCAGGTTCGCCATGCTTTTATCCAAGGCTACGATCAAACAGTACCTTTAACCGATGGCGAATTATCTTGTCTTCAGTATCTCACCCAAGCGGCCTATATTTGGTCTTGGTCAATTAGCTTAAATAATCTGCGTTTAACCGATTATAGTCGTCTCTGCGCCAATTATTTTAGTAGCCGTTTGGCCATTCTCAAACGTTTAAGAACCCAAGAATGGGAATTATTCTAAGCAGCCTTAATCCTGTTGGTGACAGCAGGCCCTAACTAACCAAGATCAACTTTCTTGCTGGTCAATGACCAAACGAGGTATCGATCCCTGTATGCTGGTAAGTATAGATAATCACTAGGTAAAGACTTTCTTCTCCATCTGCCAAAAGTGAAGCAAGCTTTACCGCTCTTGAATAGTCTCTCACAGCCTTACAGACAGATGGTATTATGTCCAGAAGAAAGAAGAAGTTTCCCTGTGGTCACAAGGGTTATGGCCAAGTCTGCCATCATTGCGCTCAACTAGATGCCGCTTGGGAAGAAAGAAAACGTCAAAAAAATGCTTGGGAAGCCACTTTTTCCCAGGATCCGATCGATCTGCGGGAATTACCGAAAAATGTGGTACTTAAAGCTAGGGAAATCCTGCAAGGATTGCAAGATCACCGCAATTATCGAGATTTCCACGGTAAACGATTGCGACACGATCGCTTTATTATCAGTATCCCCGTTACCCGCAATTATCGCCTCATCTGTCGCGACTACGGCAATCTCCTCGTCCCAGAGGCGGTGATCTCTCACGAGGACTATAATGTCTGTAAACCGGGTAGGTGAAGCTAATCTTTAGTTCACCTCAGAAGATTTATCGCTGTTTATAGCTTCCCAATCCGGCAGCCAATTTTCGTCGAGAATCTCCTCTAGACTAGCTAATGCTTCCCCCGGGAAAATACTGGCATCTAATTGGGTTATATCAATAATTATCTCCCGAGCATCGCTGTAACATTCCTCAAGTATCTCGGATAAATAGGGTTTGAGACTGGGACTATCTCTCAGTAATTTCTTGATTTGTTTCCGAAAGGTTCTAATTTCCCCTTTCCATCCAGCTTGATTATAATCCCGTTGGGATTGCCAGTAAGTTAACTTCAGTAAATGTTCTAAAAGTCGAGTTAATAAACTTTCTAATGCTCGTCGTTCACTTTTCCCCAAATCTGCCAACTCCTCTAATAAATTCTGCCAATCTACCGCTTGAAAATCCCCCCGACGCAATTGATTGATAGTGTTTTCCAACCAAAGTTGATAATCGCTATCGTAGAGATTTGAAATGGTAATATTCATCATTTTTTACTCCTTAATTGCACTTTTCAGAATTACTGCTGATAGCTTCCCAATCCGGCAGCCAATTTTGATCGAGAATCTCCTCGAGACTAGCTAACACTTCCAGAGGGAAAATGCTGGCATCTAATTCGGTTTCGTCAATAAGCAGATTGCAAGCATCGAGATAACATTCCGGCAAAATTTCCCTTAAATAGGACTTTAAACTGGGACTATCTTTGAGAATTTTTTTGATCTGAATCCGAAAATTGCGAATTTCTTTTTTCCATCCAGCTTGATTATAATCTCGTTGGGATTGCCAGTAAGTTAACTTCAGTAAATGTTCTAAAAGTCGAGTTAATAAACTTTCTAATGCTCGTCGTTCACTTTTTCCCAAATCCGCTAACTCCTCTAATAAATTCGGCCAATCTACCGCTTGAAAATCCCCTTGACGCAATTGGTTGATAGTATTTTCTAACCAAAGCTGATAATCGCTATCGTAGAGATTTGGGATGGTAATATTCATCATTTTAAGTAGCTGGTTATAATTAAATTAAAAATGGATTTTAGCTTCGATCCCCCCTTAATCCCCCCTTAATAAGGGGGGCATCGGATAATTTTTAACGCCTACCTACTTAAAAATGGGGAAAAATCAGGAGTTAAGCTGCCGGTGTCCAAAGTATAGGAGAAATTTGGGCTAATCAATCAGCTAGTCTTGCCGGTTTAGCCGAATTATCCTCTCGATCACATCTAACCGCGAAAAAACCGCCAAAAAGAGTGATAATAAACCTAGCTATTCCCAGAGTAACAAGGAAAGCCCGATGGTGAAAACAGTAATAGGTGTCGATTTAGGTGGAACTGCGATTAAAATTGGTAAATTTGACCAAGAGGGCAATTGTCTCGAATCTCTCACCTTGCCCACTCCCCAACCCGCTACACCCAAAGAAGTCGCCCATACCATACATCAAGGCATTTGTCAAGTAAATTTAGATAAAAGTTGTCAAGCCATCGGTGTGGGAACGCCGGGGCCGGCGGATGCTCAGGGAAGAATTGCCAAAATAGCGATTAATTTGGCAGGATGGCGGGATATTCCCTTGGCCGATTGGTTAGAAGAAAGCACGGGAATGCCGACAATTTTAGCCAATGATGCCAATTGTGCCGGTTTGGGAGAAGCTTGGTTAGGAGCGGGCAAACGCTTTCAAAACTTGATCCTGTTAACTTTGGGGACGGGAGTAGGAGGGGCAATTATCCTCGATGGTAACTTATTTGTGGGCAGTAAGGGAACAGCCGCAGAATTAGGCTTAATAACCCTCAATTTTGACGGTCCATTGTGCAATAGCGGTAATCAGGGTTCCTTGGAACAATACGCCTCCCTGCAAGCTATTCGCCGGATGACCGGCAAAGAACCGAAGCAATTGGCGGAATTGGCCGAAAAAGGCGATCGAGAGGCTTTAGAATTCTGGCAGGGTTACGGTTGTTTACTGGGGGCTGGTATCGCCAGTTTACTCTATGTTCTCACCCCAGAGGCGGTAATTATCGGCGGCGGTATTAGCGCCAGTGCTAAGTTTTTCTTTCCCTCTCTCCTCACAGAAATCGAAAGACGGGTTTTACCTAGTTCCAGAGAAGGATTAGAGGTGTTAACGGCCGAGTTGGGTAATCGCGCCGGGATGGTGGGAGCCGCTAAATTAGCTTGGCAATTAATCGACCTTCCCAGAAAGTAGAAATACCGACAGATTCCACATTCTCTTCTAGGTTGAAAACTGTTGCTTTATCCCAATTTAACTTACGCGCTAATTCTTCCTGGGTCAGTCCAGTTTCTTCTCTTGCCTGCGCTAATATAACTCCCAGCTTGAAACTGAGATAACCAGACTCGAAGCCTTGGGAAAATTGACTGTCAGTTTGTTTTCTCCTGTTAATATATTGTTCCACATCACTCATCGTCGAATCTCCTGTTTAAGTAGTCTCGTTTTCGTTGCTCTGCCAAATAAATCTCTTAGGATGGTGTTTTTTGAGTCTTTTTGGCAAATTCCGTTTGTTAAAATCATTAAATCACTTTCTCCAAAAAAGCCCAGCAGACGGAATATATTATTGCCAATCTGAACCCTCACTTCCCAAATATCATCAGTATTTACTAATTTTTTCAGGTATTGACTCGGCACAGAATCTAACTCCTGAATTAAGCGTAACACCCAACTTTTTGAGCTTGTTTTCCAGACAGAGAATTTAAAAAATCTTCAACGGGGCTGGCTCCTGACTGGGTACAATAGAAAACAATCTCTTTCATATAATAATCAGTTTAAGGAAACATTTCAATATTTTAGCGATCGCATTTCCTTCGGAGTGTAGTGATTCCATATCGCCCGGCATTGGTGGTGTATTATTTTACATCGTCATCCAATAATTCTGAAAATCCCAAAATCGCTGAAAATCCTGATGCTGACAAGGAAGTAGCGCAGATACTAGCGTCAGCCATGAGGGAGAGAAATGTAAAGATTTATTAAATTGTAGCTTTTAATACAGTTATTTAAGTGTAAATGTGTATAGTTTTGCTATCTGCCTTCTGTACTGGGTTGGGTTGTTGCTTTACTTGGGTGCTATAGGGCGATCGCACTTAAAATATTTAGCAAAAAAGAGAAGTTAGAATGCTCAAAAACTTAGCCGCCGTTTCTACTCTAGTCATTCCTTTTTTATTTTTTCCGACTCAAGCTCAAGCGAGCGTTGCTTTACAAAGCTTTAGTAGTTTCCTGTGGTAGAAAAAGATTTTTTGGATCGATAGGGTAAAATTTAATAAATATTGTCATTTTATGCCATAAAGGGAGTTAATTACAGCAGTTATCTTAATGGTGAAATAACTTCTTTATTTGATTGGTAATTTTAATCAGTGGGGAAAGGGCGATACTTAAGGATTAATTCTCGCACCGATTCCCCTAGATTTAATCTCAATCCCCTAGACAAATACCCAAACCCCTGGCGGTTTTGACTAAAGTTTCTTCGGGATCGACGACGCGATAGGTTTTAATCGCCTCCTCAATGGGAACACTGACCACTTGCCGATTTTGCCAGGCCACCATGCGATCGAATTCCCTCCTGGCGATCAGATCCACGGCCGCCACGCCAAAAGCCGCCCCCAGTAGGCGATCCATCGGAGAAGGAATGCCCCCCCGTTGAATGTGGCCCAGGAAAGTCACTCTCGTTTCGGCCCCGGTTTCCCTGGCAACTTCTTCGGCTAAATAGCGACCGATACCCCCGAGACGATCTTCTCCTAGGGCTTCCTTTTGCACTAGGCGATTGCCAGTTTCGGTACGCACAGCCTCGGAGACAATGATCAGAGAAAACTGTTTATCCAGACGCTGCCGTTGCCGGATCTTCTCGCAGATTTTCTCTAATCGGTAGGGAATTTCGGGAATGAGAATGATATGGGCTCCCCCCGCAATGCCGGCAGCCAGAGCGATATGGCCGGCATCTCTACCCATAACTTCTAGAATCATCACCCGGTTATGACTAGCGGCGGTAAAATGGAGGCGATCGAGGGCTTCTGTGGCGATATTAGTAGCTGTATCGAAGCCGATGGAGACTTCTGTAGCTCCCACATCATTATCGATGGTTTTGGGGATACCGATCAGATTAATGCCTCCCTGTTGGGCAATACGGCGCAAAATCGCCAGACTACCATCGCCACCGATGCCGATCAGGGCATCCAGTCCCAGACTATGATAGCCGTCGATGATGTCCTGAGAGCGATCGATCAGGGTTCCATCCGGCATCGGGAAAGCAAAGGGATCCCCCTTATTGGTAGTACCGAGAATTGTTCCTCCCATCACCAACAGGCGATCGACTCCTTCAATATCAAAGATAGTGGTTTTTGGGGGACGGCTAACTAATCCGTTAGTTGCTTCTCGAATACCCACCACTTCCCAGCCATAATTGCCACTGGCATGGTGGACAACGGCACGAATGGCGGCATTTAAACCCGCACAGTCGCCACCACTGGTGAGAATTCCAATGCGTTTTTTTTCACCCATAGCTTTTTGTCAGGAGATTAACAAATCTATATTTAGGTAAAAGTTGTGGATAATGCCTGAAAATTAAGAAAGTTTCTAGATCGTCCCTGACAGCTAGGGGAAAAAAACGAAAAATTCGCCCCCATCCCCTCAGTAATCGATCACGAGCAGGGTATGCAGGGCGACACGGATTCCCATTATACTAGAAAGTATATAGCAATATTAGGGCATTTGTCAACCCTAATATACGAGAAATTTTCTGATAACTGATAGCCGATCAATTTAACTATTTACTGCTTGCTGAAGACGGGATAGATCCCAACCTTTTTGATTGAGAAGTAGCCAAGACTGCATTAAATCCGGACCGTGTAACTCCCCCATCAAAGCAGCGCGTAGAGACTTCATCACCAGACCTTTTTTAACCCGATGGGCTTTAGTTGTTGTCTCCACAATACCCTTAGCAACTTCTCCAGTCAAAGCGGGAGTAATAGCGGCGAGAATATCCTTGATAATATCCTTAACTCCCTCTAATTGTAATTGACTCAAAGCCTCCTGATTATAATTAGCCAGAGGGTTTAAAAGTAAGCGACTTTCGGCGACAGCATCGCTTAAACGAGTTAAACTCGGACCGATGAGAGTAGCCAAACCGATCAACCAAGCTCGATCGGTTTCAGCATCAAAATTATACCCCGCTTCTTGCCAGTAGGGGAGAAGTAAAGGCACTAATTCCTCACCAGTTAAACGATGGAGATATTGACTATTAATCCAATCCAATTTCGTCCAGTCAAATTTTGCCCCCGCTTTATTTACCCGTTCTAAACTAAACACTTCAGCGGCCGCTTCAAGGGTAAAAATTTCTTCAGTGGAATCGGGAGGAGTCCAACCGAGGAGAGTCATGTAATTAACCAAAGCTTGCGGCAAAAAACCCAGTTTTCTGAAATCATCGATCGAAGTGACTCCATCCCGTTTAGATAACTTACGACCCTCCTGATTTAAGATTAAAGGAGTGTGGGCAAACTCCGGCACTTTTGCCCCTAAAGCTTCGTATAAAAGAATTTGTTTAGCCGTATTAGCGATGTGATCTTCCCCACGAATAACATGGGTAATTTCCATATCGATATCATCAACAACTACCGCTAAATTATAGAGAGGCTGACCGAAGTTTTCCTCCCCATTTTCTGGGGTACGAGCGATCACCATATCGCCACCTAAATCACTACCTTTCCAGATAACTTTTTCTCGGATTAAATCCTGCCAAATAATTTCTTGATCGTCATCAATAATAAAACGAATTACTGCTTTTCTTCCCGCTTGCTCGAATTGCGCTTGTTGTTCGGGGGTGAGATAACGATGACGATTATCGTAACGGGGGGCAAGATTGCGGGCTTTTTGTTCTTCCCGCATTTTTTCCAATTCTTCCGGGGTACAATAACAACGATAGGCTAAACCTCGATCGAGCAGGGTTTGAATGGCTTGACGATAATAATTAAGGCGTTGAGTTTGAAAAAAAGGACCTTCATCCCAATTCAGTCCTAACCATTGTAGGCCCGCTTGAATATTTTCCGTATATTCTGGTCGAGAACGTTCTAAATCTGTATCTTCCACGCGCAAGATAAATTTCCCCCGGTGATGACGGGCAAAAAGCCAGTTAAACACGGCTGTGCGTGCGGTTCCAATGTGTAAATTTCCCGTGGGACTGGGGGCAATACGAACTCTTACTGTCACGATCTAACTCCTAGGTTTTTGCGGCAACCATATCCCATGTTATGGCAAATTCACCTAGGTCAACTGGCAAAATTAAGAAAATTAAATGAATAGCTACCAAAAGGTGAGGGATGAACAACAAACTCTCAATAAATGAAGTTTCCCTCTCTGGGGAGAGGGTTTGAGGCAGAGATATTTCAATAACCCTGTTATTTCGATAATTCTAGGCAGCGATTAAAGATTTGCTCAAAGGTTGCCAACGGAAATATCTTTCCCCACCCAATTCGAGGACAAATTTTAACCGAGGTTCCTGTTGACTAAGATTAATTAAGTATTGTTTTTCTTCCGAGGACAAAACAAAACTTTCAATAATCCAAATCACTAAACCTTTAGATTTGGGGGGTAAATTTTCCAATTGATAGGTAGCAATGGGAGGAATAAAATAAACCGGTCCCACGGCTGCTTCCCGACCAATATTTTTTTTACCTAAATGGGGGGGACGGACTCCATGAATGCCGGTAAGATAGGCACTTAAATCCCCTAGACCTCTAGCGGTGATATGCAGGACATTGTAACCAGTGGCCCGCAAACGTCTTTGATAGCGTCCCTCGTAACCCCCTTCTAAGGGTGCGTAAACACCTAAAGCACCGTATTGTTCCAGATCGCGAATAAATGGTTTTCCTGTGGTCAGTAGTGCCATAGCTAGTAAAAAAATCTTTTTCCCTATAATCGCACGTTTTGTTAAGTTGTGCGTCAAGTGAACAGAAAAAGACTTAGGATCAAAGATAGAGAGGGACAATCGCTACTCTCCCAAGGAGGCAATATGTTTCACGATCTCCTTTATCCCAACGGACTGCTTTATATCCTCATTAAACTAACTGTTTTAGCTTTAGCAGTCTTGCTCTGGTTTATGGTCGTTTCGGCCCCAGCTGTCTGAAAAAAACACTGCTCTTGTCTCAGGTTAGCCTTGTCTTCTACAATTAGCGTTCTATGCAATGGCTAAATTTTGTCGATGACTCCTGTTAAATTGCCGATCGATCCTTTTCTGAAAACCAACCTAACCACTAAACTACTAGGGGTTGGGTTGGTATTGACAATTATTTTTATCCTGATTGCCCTGTTTTCGCCCCTTCTGCAAGCGTTCGGACTGATTCAGGATCCAACCGACATTTTAAGCAATTATCCCCTACAAGCCCCCAGTTTTGCCCATTGGTTCGGGACGAATGTGCGCGGTTATGATGTCTTTTCCCGCACCCTATTCGGGGCGCGAGCGGCCTTGTCCGTGGTATTTTTGGCCACAGGATTATCTTTAGTCATCGGGGTTCCTTTAGGACTAATTAGCGGTTATTTGGGGGGTAAGATCGATCGCGTTCTCCTCTTTCTCATGGATACCCTCTACACCTTGCCGGGGTTATTATTATCGGTGGCTCTGGCCTTCGTTTTGGGTCGTGGTATCGTCAATGTAGCCATCGCTGTTAGTATTGCCTATATTCCCCAATATTTTCGCGTGGTCAGAAATCAAACCGCCAGCGTTAAAAATGAGTTATTTATCGAAGCGGCACGAGCGATCGGTGCTAGTCCAGGCCGGATACTATCAAAATATCTTTTCTTTAATGTCGTCCAGAGTGTCCCAGTTCTTTTTACCCTCAACGCGGCGGATGCGATCTTGGTTTTAGGCGGTTTAGGCTTTTTAGGCTTAGGATTACCAGAAGAAGTGCCGGAATGGGGTCATGATCTCAAGGAAGCTTTGGCGGATTTATCTACAGGCATCTGGTGGACCACTTTATTCCCCGGATTAGCAATGACCACGATGGTGGTGGGTTTATCCCTCTTGGGAGAGGGGTTAAGTGAAATTTTTAACCCCCTGAGTCGTAAACGCTAAAAGCGCGGGCCAGAGTTCGAGAGAAATCAACTCAGGACCCCACACCCTCAGCCTCTCTGTCCAGTAACGATGTAGGATACCCTTTGGGCGATATTGGTGGCGTGATCGGCCATGCGTTCCAGATGACGGATTAGTAAAGCCATCAGCAGGATCGGTTCCACCACACCCTTAATATCTCTTTGATGGGCGAGAGTGTGATAGAGATAGTCATAGGCTCGATCGACTGTATTATCTAGTTCTTTGACCTTTGGACCTGCTTCTTGATCGAGGTCAGCCAGAGCAACCAGACTCGTGGCTAACATATACTGAGCATGGTGGGACATAGCCTCGATCTCACTCATACAATCGTGGGGAGTATAGGCGAATAACTTGAGCGCTATTTCGGCTAAATCCTTGGCATAATCGCCGATACGTTCCAAATCGCGCACTAATTGCATAAAAGCACTTAAAAGCCGCAAATCTTGGGCTACGGGAGCCTGTAGAGTCATGAGAGTGGCACAATCTAACTCGATTTGACGATAGTAGCGATCGATTTCCTTATCGAGGGGGGCGATTTTTTTCGCCATTTCCAAATCCCTAGCAAAGAGGGATTGATGGCTAAGACGAAAGGATTCTTCGACCAAGGTTCCCATTCTCAGCACATCCTGTTCCAATCGCTGGAGAGAACGAGCGAAATAGGTGCGATCGCGATGATTGGTTTCTTTGGATAGGCTCACGGTCAGATTCGCTTAACATAAAACTACTCTTTCTCTACAGTCATAACAAGAAAATTTTAGATTTTGCACAGTTGTCTAGAGAACTTGACAGATTTTTTTTCTCCCCACACCCCACACCCATCACCCCACCTCCTTTTTTTGATGGGGGAGAGTGACTTGTAGGCGAGCGCCCCCGGTGTTAGGATCATTTTGAGCGACGATCGAACCGCCATGGGCTTGAATAATTTCTTTGGCAATCGATAAACCTAAACCGGTACTGTAATCCTTTGTGCCTTGTTTTTGACGGGTGCGGGAAGGATCACCACGAAAGAGGCGATCAAAAACGTAGGGTAGATCCGCTTCATTAAATCCCTTCCCGTTGTCGATAACGTCAATTTTCAGCCATTTTTCCCCGATAGTATCGGATATTTCTCGAATTTCTAGGCGAATTTTCCCCTGATCGGGACTATACTTAATGGCATTATCAAAGAGATTCAGGAAAACCTGCAGCAGACGAGAACGATCAACTTCTACCGTCCAATCCACCGGAGAGGAATAATCTAAGCTAATCTGTTTTTGGGCGGCTATTGGGGTGACAGTCTGCCAAGCAGCGGTGATTAAGTCCTCTAGATTAATCATCTGGTATTGTAAAGATCGCCCCGCATCCGCTTGTAATTCACTGATTTCTAGCCAATCGCAGACTAATTGACTCAAACGCTCCACTTCTTTCCCCATTTGTTCTAACCAGCGTCTTTCGGGAGCTTGGAGGCGTTTTTGTAAAGCTTCGGTAAGGAGAGAAATGGAGGTTAAGGGAGTGCGTAACTCGTGGGTTAAGTCAGAAAAAGCTCGCTCGCGATTTTGCGATAATTCCACTAAAGGCTGTCTATTTTCGATAAATACAGCGATTTCACCTTCTGGCAAGGGATAACCGTAACCCTTCAAGGCAATCGATTTAGGAGCAATCACTTGGCGATCGCTAATAGGGGTGACAGGATAATTAGTCGGGTAAAAAGTCCAAGTTTGCACCTGTGGACTCTGTTTTTGGCGAGTTTCTTGAATTAATTGATCTAATTCGTAGGAGCGCACTAATTCCAGCAGCAGACGTACCTGATCTGGCTGCCAGCGATCGAGTTTTAAGAGGGTAATTGCCTGTTGATTGCACCAGAGTAGTTGATTATCGGCATCTATATGAAGATAGGCGATCGGCGCTAGTTCTAGCAAGGATTTCTGAATTTCTAAGCTTTTTTCTCGCTCTTGCAGACTTTGGGAGAGAAACTGTAATTCTCGACGCACTAGGGAGGTAACGGGAAAAGAGGCCGACAAATCCACCGAATCCGAGAGAGCGCTTAGATTTCGCTTTAACTCTCTATTTAAGCGTGAGACTTGCCAGTAACAAATACTCAAACCTAAAACTACTCCGAAAATAAAAGCGAAAATAGTCATTGTCTGCGCGAGCGGCGATCGCTAATCGGGAAAATATAATCGCTCACCTAGCCAAAACGATAACCGAAACCGCGTACAGTAATCAGGTATTCTGGTTGACTGGGATCGATTTCTAGTTTTTCGCGTAACCAGCGAATGTGAACATCGACGGTTTTGGTATCTCCTAAAAAATCTGGTCCCCAAATTTGTTCAATTAACTGCTCTCTTGACCAAACTCGGCGCGGATAACTCATAAATAGGTCGAGGAGACGGAATTCTTTAGGAGAAAGGTTAATTTCTTCATCTCGCACCGTCACCCGACATTCCTGGGTATAGAGAAAAACATCGCGGAATTTTCGCACGGGAGCAGCAGCTAGGGAAGTAAATCCTTGACGACGAATGAGAGCGCGACAACGAGCGACTAATTCGCGCATACTAAAGGGTTTAGTCAGATAATCATCGGCACCCACTTCTAAACCCAAAACTCGATCGGTTTCGCTGGCCTTAGCACTTAAGATTAAAATCGGGATAATATTGCCGTGATAGCGCAACAGACGGCAGATATCAAGACCGTTGATTTGGGGTAACATTAAATCCAAAACGACCAAATCAAAACGAGACTCACCGTGATTACTAGATTCTTGACTTTGCAGTAATTCTAGGGCAGCGCGACCATCACTAACACCGAGAGCCTCGTAACCTTCTTCTTCCAAAGCCAAAATAATCATATCCCGAATCACTTCTTCATCTTCAACGATTAAAATTCGATGATTGGGAACGAAATTCGTACTCGCCGACAAGGGGGGGGTGTCAAGGGTTAACATAAAAATAATTGATTATTCGTCCTAATTTTATCTCAATTGGTCAACCTGCACTCGGGGGGGTAGAGCCGAATGTTATTACAGTTATCCACCTGGTTAGAGGTGGAATCCTATCTAGAACAATCTCAGGGAATTATTATTCCTATTGGTTCCACGGAACAACACGGGCCGACGGGACTTATTGGTACAGATGCTCTATGTGCTGAGGCGATCGCTAAAGGAGTAGGGACACAGGTACGAGCAATGGTAGCACCGACCTTAAATGTCGGTATGGCCCTACATCACACGGCTTTCCCCGGTACAATTAGTCTTCGTCCTAGCACTTTGATTCAAGTCATCCTCGACTATGTGACTTGTTTAGCTAGAGCCGGTTTTCGTCAATTTTTCTTTATTAATGGTCACGGGGGCAATATTGCTACCCTAAAAGCCGCTTTTTCGGAAACCTATTATCATTTGGATTCCCTCAATTTACCTAACACAAACGAGGTTAAATGTCAAGTGGCCAATTGGTTTATGGTGCGAGAAGTTTATCTTTTAGCCAAAGAATTGTATGGAGATCAGGAGGGTTCCCACGCTACACCGAGCGAAGTGGCGTTAACTCAGTATCTTTACCCTGAGAGCCTTAAAAATGCCTTTTTATCCGAAAAAGTGGCTTCTGGTCATGGTATTTACGGTGCGGCTAATTTTCGCCAAAACTACCCCGATGGTCGTATGGGTTCCAATCCTGCTTTAGCCACTCCCGAACACGGTCAGAGGTTCTATGAATTGGCTGTGAAAGAATTGAGTAATACTTATCTGGAATGGCTCTCTTGTCCTTTGTCTAAGTTGATTAGTGACTAGGCCTCCGAGACCCGGAATAATTTAACTGTAACCCTAAGTAAGTGGTTTCAATTAAATTGAAGATAGATTTTGTCTTTGATCCCCCCTGCCCCCCTTGATCTATCCATTAGTCGGATCTTTCTTAACAAAAAGAGAAGAAACTTAAAAAAAGGGGAAACGATTGATAGGTATAGTTTTGAAAGAAGGAATCAAGGTGGAGGTAAGCAAAAAAATGGAGA
>NZ_JBLZRT010000172.1:0-15804 GCF_048564745.1 Microcystis sp. | reverse complement strand
AGATAAATCCAGGTAAAAGAATTATTATCTTTTGGGATGTAGCTTCCTATCATAGAGGGGAATTAATACAAGGTTTTTTAGCTGAAGTAAATGAAGGTTTAGCCCCAGAAAACTGGAAAATAACCTGTCATTTATTTGCTCATTATGCTCCTGAAGAAAATCCGATTGAAGCAATTTGGCTATCATTAAAAACTCTGGTAAGGAGATGCTACCGTTTCTGTAAAAATTTTCGGAATCCAACTGGCGATAACTATACCAGCGCACACAGGTTATCGCCGATTCAAAGCTACTAATGTCTAGGCTAGTTATACTAAATCCGTTGAGTATAGGCTACTTATGAGGACAGGCACTCATGCAAAAGGCACTCATGCAAAAGGGGGAATAAATAATCAGTCTTTAATAACCGGATTTAGTATGAACTCTCGAAAATTAATTATGCAAGAACTCTAGTAATCAGTGGACATCTTCAATAATTAAGATTTTAGCTTGGTTGAGAGTTTGAACATTTGTACTAAAATTTCCCAGACGCAACTTTAGCCGCTTAAATCGCACCATTGAGGGGAAATCCCCCTTAACTAGGTACGGTAAGCCCCTAGGAGCCAACAAACCAGTCAATCTAGAATAATCTCTAGAGTATAAAAGTAATCTCTTATAGAAAATGCAGCCAACCAATCCACAACAATTTACTGAAAAAGCTTGGGAGGCAATCGTCAAAACGCCAGACATTGCCAAACAGAACAGCCAGCAACAAATCGAAAGCGAACATCTAATGAAAGCCCTTCTCGAACAGGAGGGATTAGCGGGCAGTGTCTTTAGTAAAGCTAATATTAGTCTAGCCCGTTTGCGGGATCGAACCGATGACTTTATCCGTCGTCAACCGAAAATCTCTAACCCCGGCGACTCGATTTATTTAGGTCGTAGTTTAGATAGTTTACTCGATCGAGCGGAAAATTATCGTCGAGAATTTGGAGATGACTTTATCTCGATCGAGCATTTAATTTTAGGTTATGCTAAAGATGATCGCTTCGGTAAAAATATTTTTCAAGAATTCGGACTTACCGAAAACAAACTCAAAGAAATTATTCAACAAGTCAGAGGTAGTCAAAAAGTGACCGATCAGAATCCAGAAGGCAAATACGAGGCCCTAGAAAAATACGGACGGGATCTCACCCAATTGGCGCGGGAAGGTAAATTAGACCCCGTAATCGGACGGGATGACGAAATCCGTCGCACGATTCAGATTCTCTCGCGTCGGACTAAAAATAACCCGGTTTTAATCGGGGAACCGGGAGTAGGAAAAACCGCCATTGTCGAAGGATTAGCCCAGCGGATTATTAACCGTGATGTGCCAGAATCTCTGTTAGATCGTACCCTCATTTCTCTCGATTTAGGCGGCTTAATTGCGGGAGCAAAATATCGCGGGGAGTTTGAGGAAAGATTAAAAGCTGTCCTCAAGGAAGTCACCGATTCCCAAGGCAATATTATCATGTTTATTGATGAAATTCATACCGTTGTCGGTGCGGGAGCCACTCAAGGGGCAATGGATGCGGGCAATTTATTAAAACCAATGTTAGCCCGGGGTGAATTGCGTTGTATTGGGGCCACTACCCTCGATGAGTACCGCAAATATATCGAAAAAGATGCGGCGTTAGAAAGACGCTTCCAAGAGGTTTTAGTAGATGAACCAAATGTGGTTGATACTATTTCGATTCTTCGAGGTCTTAAAGAACGTTATGAGGTGCATCATGGGGTGAAAATTGCCGATAATGCTTTAGTGGCGGCGGCACTGCTTTCTAATCGTTATATTAGCGATCGCTTTTTGCCCGATAAGGCCATTGATTTAGTTGATGAAGCGGCGGCAAAATTGAAGATGGAAATCACCTCTAAACCAGAAGAACTCGATGAAATTGATCGCAAAATTCTCCAGTTAGAAATGGAAAAACTTTCCCTACAACGGGAATACGATCCAGCTTCGCGAGAACGGTTAGAAAAGTTAGAAAAAGAACTGGCTAACCTCAAGGAAGAACAATCGGGATTAAATGCCCAATGGCAAGGGGAAAAAGAGATTATCGATAAAGTTCGTGGGGTTAAAGAAGCGATCGAACAAGTTAATCTAGAAATTCAACAGGCTGAACGAGATTATGATTATAATCGCGCCGCCGAATTAAAGTTCGGAAAATTAACCGATCTGCAGCGGCAAATGTCCGCCCTAGAAACCCAATTGGCCGACAAACAAACCACCGGTAAAAGTTTATTAAGGGAAGAAGTTCTCGAATCGGATATCGCCGAAATTATCTCGAAATGGACGGGAATTCCTCTCAATAAATTAATCGAATCGGAAAAAGAAAAACTCCTCAATCTGGAAGAGGAATTACACGAAAGTGTCATCGGTCAAGAAGAAGCGGTCACAGCCGTGGCCGAAGCGATTCAACGTTCCCGCGCTGGTTTATCAGATCCCAACCGTCCCACGGCCAGCTTTATTTTCCTCGGTCCGACAGGGGTTGGTAAGACAGAATTGGCGAAAGCTTTAGCTCGCAATCTCTTTGACACGGAAGAGGCCCTAGTTCGCATCGATATGTCGGAATACATGGAAAAACACAGCGTTTCCCGTCTCATGGGTGCGCCTCCGGGATACGTCGGCTACGATGAAGGGGGACAATTAACCGAGGCAATCCGGCGTCGTCCCTACTCTGTCATCCTTTTTGATGAGATTGAAAAAGCCCATCCCGACGTTTTTAACGTTATGTTACAAATCCTTGACGATGGGCGCTTAACCGACTCTCAAGGTCATCTGGTTGATTTCAAAAATACCATCATTATTATGACCAGTAATATCGGTTCTCAATACATTTTAGACGTGGCCGGTGATGAGTCTCGTTACGAGGAAATGCAGGCACGAGTGATGGAAGCAATGCGGAATAGTTTCCGTCCCGAATTCCTCAATCGTATCGATGAAACGATCATTTTCCATAGTTTACAAAAAGCGCAACTGCGATCGATTGTCAAACTACAGACAGCCAATCTCAGCGATCGCTTGATGGAACAAAAATTAGCCCTGAAACTTGCCGATATTGCCCTCGATTATCTAGCAGAAATTGGTTACGATCCAGTGTACGGTGCGCGACCCCTAAAACGGGCAGTACAAAGATATGTGGAAACTCCGATCGCTAAGGCAATTCTGCGCGGCGAATTTAAAGGGGGAGACACGATTTTTGTCGATGTGGCCGATGAAAGATTGACCTTTAAACGGTTAGCTTCCCCGGTAGTAACTGCTTAATTAAGTAGGGTTGGCTGAATCTTATTGGAAGCCTTACTAGAAAATGGTTTTGGGACTTTTTTAGTCAAAAAAGTCCCAGAGACAAACGTTGAGAAATCGAGGGGACTTTTTCAGCAAACCCTAGATCGTGATATTGGCCTCTTTCAGTTTACAGGCAGCGATCATGGCTTCAGCCCTACCGCGTTCCCTCAAGGGAACATCGACCCATGCAGTGAATTTATTCGCCGCATTCCAAAGACTTTGGCCGTGACGAATTAATACAAGTTTTGACATGGGTTTTCTTGGCGAATGGGGAAGTGGGGAAGTGGGGAGGAGACCGACTCGGAGAATACTGACGACCGACTCCTAGAACCTACGAAATCGTGTGAATTTTGAGGAAATTGGTGCCTTTAGTTTTCTGCATGGGAATTCCCGCCATAATCAAGATTTTATCGCCCGATTGCGCTAGATTTTTCTGAAGCAGAATTGATTCCGTTTGCTTTAACACATCCTCAAAGACGGACACCTGATGATCGAGAAGAATCGGGATCACACCCCAGACTAGATTGAGACGGTGATAGACTCGTTTATTGGGAGTCATGGCAATGACGGGAACCGAGGGACGTTCCTTAGAAGCCAGTAGCGAAGTGTAGCCAGAGGTGGTAAAAGTGACAATATAACGGAGATCAAGGGTTTGATCGATCGCCACTAAAGCCTCACTGAGAGCGTGAGTTTCATCGGACTGATTGGGGGGAGCATTATCAAACTTCACATCCGCTTCCACATCATGGGCGATTTTGGCCAACATAGCCACCGCTTTGACGGGAAAATCTCCCACTGCTGATTCCCCCGATAACATCACCGCATCGGTTCCATCGATAATTGCATTAGCCACATCACTGGCCTCGGCCCGAGTCGGTCGGGGATTGTGAATCATGCTTTCTAACATCTGGGTGGCAGTGATGACGGGAATAGTTTTCATGTTGCAGAGTCTGATAATGCGTTTTTGCAACATGGGGACTTTTTCGGGACTTAATTCTACCCCCAAATCGCCCCGGGCCACCATAATGCCGTCACATTCCTCGATAATTGACTCTAAATTTTCGATCGCTTGCGGTTTTTCAATTTTAGCCATCACTGGCACATCCCCATGATTTCTCTCGGCTAAAAATGCCTTAATCGCCTTGATATCTTCTCCTTTACGAACAAAACTGAGGGAAACCCAATCAACCCCCTGAGAAAGACCAAATTCTAGGTCTTGTTTGTCTTTTTCGGTCATGGAAGGTAAGCGCAAATTGAGACGGGGTAGATTAACTCCCTTGCGACTCTTGAGAATTCCTCCCTCCAACACTTGACATTTTAGGTCTTTTCCGTTAATTTCAACGATTTTTAGCTCTAATAAGCCATCATCGAGGAGAATTTGCTCACCTAGCTGTGCTTCCTCGGCCAGATAGGGATAATCGATCGAAACGGTGTTCGTTTCTCCCCGATACTCATCCATGGGTACAAGGGTGAGATAATCGCCGTCGTTGATGGTAATGGAACC
Organism: Microcystis sp.; assembly: GCF_048564745.1. Classification (NCBI taxonomy): domain Bacteria; kingdom Bacillati; phylum Cyanobacteriota; class Cyanophyceae; order Chroococcales; family Microcystaceae; genus Microcystis; species Microcystis sp. The sequence goes on along the minus strand of NZ_JBLZRT010000172.1, from coordinate 11,002 downwards.
ATTGGGGAGATTACCGACGCGAATTTTCGGTCCTTGTAAATCTTGCAGGAGAGTGATAGGATTGTCTAATTCTTGAGAAATTTGCCGTAAAAGGCTGACAACTCTCGCATGATCTTCGTAGCTACCGTGGGAAAAGTTTAGCCGCGCTACATTCATCCCCGCACCGATCATCTGCTTGAGGACTTCTGGCGAATTACTGGCAGGGCCGATCGTGGCTACGATCTTAGTTCTATGGGTAATAATTGACATGGAACCCTTACTAATCGATCTTGGGACGATTACATGATATTCACTTTAGGTTAACTAACGGTGAAGCGAAAAACAAATTAAGCTTTTCCACAGACTTGCAATCGCTCCCGGTCCACTGCTTCACCGTCAGGAGTCAGTGATCAGTGATCAGATTTGAGTTTTCAATACTATTAAGTGGCAAGTTGGGAGCTTTCCTTTCACTGATTACTGTTTACTGGACGGCTACGCCGTGCCTTTGGCAACACTGAAAAAAGCTCCAGCGCTCCCCTGGAGTCTTAACGAGTAATTCAGATCGTCAACAGCTTATATAGCCCGCATTTCCTTATCTTCCTCCACATCGAGAACTCCCTGGACTGCCTTTAAAGAAGGGATCAGCGATCGAGAGGCCGAACCGGTAATAATGCCAGAAACCGATAATATATTATCTACTGTCATGCCCAGGGATTGTAAATTATTGGCCACTGTCTGAATATCGGCTAAATGCTGTTCATCGATCGTCACGATAATCTGTTCCATGGCTATTAATGAAAGTAAAAAGATGAGCAGGAGTCGAGAAGGGAGAGCAGGGGAGATGGTGAGCAGGGAAGTGGGGAAGTAGGGAGATGGGGGAGAAGGGAGAGGGGAGACGGGAGAGAATAAATAAAAATAATCTCCTGACTCCTAATTCCTGAATACTGACTGCTAAGGCGCTTGGACCAGTCCACTACCCACATCAACGGTGGGAATAGACAGTCGCAAGGCTTTCGAGGTGAGTAACTGCCATAGTTGCGCCCCGCGCACCCCCGAAGCTTGAGCGTGGAGGGCTGCAATTCCAGCCACATGGGGGGTAGCCATGCTGGTGCCGTTAAAAACGTCGTAACGTCGGGGCATCGGTACAGAAGAATAGATCGCCACCCCGGGGCCGGCGATATCTACGTTAGCACCTTGGGCAGTACCGGAACCACAGGAGAAAGAGGCTAATCGCAGATTACTATTGATCGCTGCCACAGCCATAATTGAGGGACTATTAGCCGGTTGACCCACAGTACCAGGCCGGTGATTGCCGGCCGCCGCGATAATCAAACAACCATTTTGCAGAGCGCGACGACCGATAGTTTCGTAGGCAGTGGAAGGAGTTGGAACTGTATTGCCCAAGGACATAGAAATCACCGCACAGCGACTGGCGATCGCCCATTCCATGCCGGCGAGAATCCAACTTTGGGAGCCACTGCCAGCATTACTGAGAACTTTGCCCGCATAAATGGTGGCTTCGTAGGCGACCCCATAGCGGCGACCGTTGACATCTTTAAATCCGCAAGCGGTGCCGATACAGTGAGTGCCGTGACCTTGACCATCCTGCACCGCTTCTCCCGGTACAAAAGACTTACTTTGGATCGATCGCCCAAAAAAGTCGGGATGCTTTAAATCCATACCCGTATCTAATACAGCCACATTAATGCCGCGACCAGTGCGACCACGGGAATTGATTACTTTCGTGGCTTTTAATCCCCAAGTGGATTGGGCATCATCGAGAAAGGCTAGGGCTGCGAGATCCTTATCTCCCGGCTCTTTTTTAGCCTTGGACTGTTCATAAAGATGATTGACGGCATCGCGATAACCCTTGAGGTATTCCGAGGATAAACCCTCCTCGATCGCATAGTAAATTCGTTCGGGTTCGATCGCTAAAATTGCCGAACTTTCCCCCGCTATGTTCATGACACCGCTCAAGGCTAAGTCATCCAGGGAAACCACTGCCACCCCCAAAGTCGGAAAGGTTCCCCCTCCCGCCGCATCTAGTTCTGAACTGTCCATGGCCGAATCGGCAAAGTCCCGGGCATCGGGCAAGGCAGATATCCCCGCCACATCTCGCAGGGCGGCGATTCCTTCCGGGGTTGCTCCATCTTGGAAAGTAACAATATATCGCCCCGTGGTTTCTTCATTTGAGGCGGTACTGGGGATAGGAAAACTCGCTTGTCCAGACATAAAAAATACCTCCAAAAAATGGATATTTTGCTAATACAATCACAGAAAAATGGCTTAACCACCAGCCTTTTTATCGAAGATTTTTCAATCATCAACCACTGGTCTAACCATCCTTTAATTGTTCAGGATGGTTCGGCAAGAGATGAGTCAGTTAATTACCCACCCTCAAAATGTTCACGGTTTGGGAAACCATTTTCCTAAGTTCACTTCGGTCTCTAAGTGCCGTTGTTTCTGGACTCTAACCCTACTGGTGTTAAATTTTTTCTAGTAATTCGGGTTCTGGGAAACAACGGAACTAGGTTAGGGAATCTCAATCAATTTTTTTATGTATTTAGCCTCAAACCGATCATATAAGTTTAAAACCCTCACCTTATATCCGATCTTTATTAAGCTATGGTTTTCTTTCTGCGATCAGCCTAACATTACCTCAAGGATTTTGGTCAAAAAATTTACAAATCTTTGACAATGCTTGGCAGCACGGGGGAACAAAATAATACTCATGTTCTAACGGCAACCCTGAATGATTCAGTCGGAAAACTGGCTTTCACGGTAGGATAAACTAATAACCATCTCCGCTCTTCGGCGTAGCTCAGAGACCACTCCTTTAGATTTCGTTATGACCAACACATTAGACGATAAAGCCATAGTCAAGGACTATTTTAATGCCACAGGATTCGATCGCTGGCGCCGGATTTATGGGGATGGCGAAGTTAACAAAGTACAAAAAGATATTCGCATCGGTCATCAACAGACGATCGATACCGTTATCGGTTGGTTAGAAAGTGATGACAATTTGCCCGAACTCTCAATCTGTGATGCTGGTTGTGGAGTCGGTAGTCTTAGTATTCCCCTCGCTAAAGCGGGCGCAACTATTTTCGCCAGTGATATTTCTGAGAAAATGGTGACAGAAGCCAAGGAAAGAGCAGCCAAAGAGTTAGCAGATACCAGTAAACTCACCTTTGCCGTTCAAGATTTAGAAGCATTAACCGGCCAATATCACACGGTCATCTGTCTGGATGTTCTTATTCACTATCCCACAGAAGAAGCCTTAGGCATGATTAAACACCTGGGATCCCTAGCTCAATCCCGTTTAATCCTCAGTTTTGCCCCTAAAACCTGTTTATTAACCATTCTCAAGAAAATTGGTCAATTTTTCCCCGGTCCGAGTAAAACCACTCGCGCTTATCAACACAAGGAAAAAACTATTATCGCCGCTTTAAACGAAAATGGCTTTAAAATCGAACGGACGAGTATGACTAGCACTCGTTTCTATTTTTCCCGTATCCTCGAAGCTGTCCGCAGTGAATAAATAATGGCAGTCACCACCAGCAAATTAATCGAGTGGAAACAGCAAAAACGCGCGATTGTCACCCTCACAGCTTGGGATTATCCGATCGCGCGACTGCTCGATCGGGCAGGAATTGATATTATCTTGGTAGGTGATTCCTTAGCTATGACCGCTTTGGGCTATCCTACCACTTTACCGATCACCCTCGAGGCGATGATTCACCACGCGGCGGCCGTGTCTCGTGGGGTAAAACAAGCTTTAGTTGTCTGTGATTTGCCTTTTCTCAGCTATCAGGAAAGTGTCAGTCAGGCAATTCACTCCGCCGGAAGGATGTTAAAGGAAGCGGGAGTGCAAGGGGTAAAATTAGAGGGAGGTTATCCCGCTATGATCGAGACGATTAGACGTTTAACCGAGATAGGCATCCCTGTTATGGGTCATATCGGATTAACTCCCCAGTCGGTGCATCGGTTAGGATACCGTCAGCAGGGAAAAACTCCATCGGATGCACAAAGATTAATCGAGGAAGCTTTAGCCTTGGAGAAAGCGGGAGTATTTGCCCTGGTTTTGGAACATATTCCCGCCAATTTAGCCGCTACTATTACCGATAAATTGACTATCCCGACGATTGGTATCGGTGCGGGGGAAGATTGTGATGGTCAGGTGTTAGTAACGGCGGATATTCTAGGATTAACCGAAAAAGCTCCCCCTTTTGCCAAAGTTTATGCTAATTTAAGCGAAACAATTACAAAAGCAGTTGTAGAATTTGCCAAGGATGTGAGGAGAAATGAATAACGGCGAAAAAGCCACCTTTGGGGCCGGCTGTTTTTGGAAAACCGAGGACGCATTTCGGCGTTTATCGGGGGTTTTAGCCACTTCCGTGGGTTATATGGGGGGACATTTCCCCAATCCTAGTTATCTCGATGTGTTATCACGAATTACCGGCCATGCGGAAGTGGCACAAATTGCCTATAATCCCCAAGAAATAAGCTATGAGGCGTTATTAGCCGTTTTTTGGTCAATCCATGATCCGACTCAGTTAAATCGCCAGGGACCGGACCGGGGAGAACAATATCGATCGATTATTTTCTATCACACCCCGGAACAAAAGTTAATCGCCACTGCTTCCAAGGGTCAACTACAACTATCGGGAAAGTTTCAGCAAGATATCGTTACTTTGATCGAACCCGCAGGAGATTATTATCTGGCCGATCAGTCCCATCAACAGTATTTAGAGAAAAAACAGGCTCGATCGGTCGGGGATTTGCAGAAGAAAATATAAAGACAGGTTCGGGGTATAATGTAAAGTTGCTTTCGCAGGAGATCAGGAAAAATGCCCGAGGCGGTCGGAGTCATTCAAACGTTGGGTTTTCCCCCCGTTTTAGCGGCGGCGGATGCCATGGTTAAAGGGGGACGAGTCACCCTAGTTTATTTCGATCTAGCGGAAAGGGGCGAATTTTTGGTGGCGATTCGCGGTCCGATTTCCGAGGTTAAACCGGCAGTAGAGGCAGGATTAGCGGCAGCGATGACCGCTTTTGGTGGCAATGTGGTCAGTCATTACATCGTACCGAATCCTCCAGAAAATGTACTGGCGGTTTTACCAGTGCAGCATACGGCTAAGTCAGACCGTTTTCGCAGTTAATTTCCCTAGCGATTGGCCCCAAACTAGACTATAGTTAAAGACTGGAAAATAGATTGGATTCTATCAATTGAACTTATCTGATTTTTGTTATTAGGAGTTAATTTATGACAGCCCAACCCGCGGTGGGATCGATCGAGACAAAAGGTTTCCCCGGTATTCTAGCGGCCGCCGATGCGATGGTAAAAGCAGGACGGATCACGATTGTTGGTTATTTAAGGGCAGGAAGCGCCCGTTTTACCCTCAATATTCGTGGGGATGTACAGGAGGTAAAAACCGCTATGGCTGCCGGCATTGAAGCCGTCAATAAAACCGAGGGGGCAGCTTTAGAAACCTGGGTAATTATTCCCCGTCCTCACGATAACGTGGTGGCTATTTTACCGATCGATTATAGCGAGGCAGTGGAACCTTTTCGTGCTGCTGCCGACGGTGCGATGGCACCAATCCGTCGTTAATATTCAAGGTCAATTTTTTGTTACTGGTTGGAACTTGTCTAGTTCCAACTTAGTTTTTAATGATGATTTAAGTTTTAGTCAGAAAACCAAATTTGATAGTTGCTGCAACAGTTGCACCCATAACAGTGACTATCAAAGCCCATATTTGAGCCGTTGCCCTTTCTTTCAAGTCTTTGAGTTGGGAAACTTCGGCCTCTATTTGTTGACGTTTGATGATTTTTTCATAAAGAACATATTGGCCCAGCGCATTTTTTAAGTCTTCGACTTCCGATGTTCCGATAAAGCTTTTAATTTCATAGGATTCATTGGCAACAGCTAACCATCCTTTGATCGCATCTTTTAAGTTATGGGTGACTTCTTCTAGGCTATCACCTTCCGTGATTCAACCTGGAAGGGCTGGAACTTCTGCCCAATAACCGCCTTCTTCGGCAGGATGAATAATCGCTTTAATTTTCATAGCTGACTTGGGTTATCAAGAGTTTCTAATCTTCTTCTAATATAGCCTGAATTTTTGCTAATCGTTAGTTAATAGAAGTTATCCAAGAAATGGGAACGGCTATCACGTCAAGGGTTTCGTTATTGTCAAACATTTCTAGGAGATAACCTGCTTCTGGTTGTTGTTCATTAGGAGGTAAATATTCAATAATTGTTCCCTGATCACCTTTTTAAAAAATAGTGTCGGGGACATCTCTACATAATTTGACTTGTTGAAAAAGTTGGACGGTTTGCATTATTCATACTCCTTAATTTTATCGTAGTAAAGAGTAACAAAATTAGCTTTTTGATTATTTTTATCGATCTGCCAAATACTAATTCACTTTTTCATGCGGTTCTATATAAACTCTATGTGATTATACATTTCTTCGGGTTCAAGAATTTCCCAGATTAAGAGTAGTCCTCGAATTATTTGACCAATAGATTTACTTTGTTGGGGACAGTAAGCAATTCCTGCATGAGTGATAGATGATTGATTGATTCTTAAAAAATCAGTATCTTGAGTAAAAATCACGCGACCATTGGCTAAAGCAAATTGCAATTGTATTTCATCAGATACCCCCAATAAATTTTCTTCTGGAGTGGTAGTAACATCAAGGCCTCGCTGGCGCAATCCAAGAGCAATGCTATAGCTTACATTTTCATCAAGGTGAAATTTAATTTTATTGCCCATTCATTTTTTTTAGTTTTTCTTGGACTAGAGAAGGTGTTTTAGCTTGCATTTCCTTGGCAAAGGTATCATCATCTGTGATTTGTTGTCTAATTTCTTCAAGGTGATCGTGATAGTAAGAAAGGGCCGCGTAAACATCAGCTAAAGTAATGCTGGGATAATGATAAACAATTTCATCGGGTGACATTCCCAGGCGTTCGTGCCAAATAACGACATCTTGGACTTTGATGCGATGACCTGCGATGCGCGGTTTACCGCCACAAGTTTCTGGGGTAATTTCAATGTGATTGATTAAAGTTGTTGTCATTGATAATAACGAATTTGTCCGATTATAGGGTCACAAGGAATCTGCGCCCAAATGTCATATATATTATATCACGTCAAGGTTTATAGAATAATTTTATTATGACAACTCTTATAAACTTGATGCTAATTGAGGCGCGACAATAGTTTCGAGGGAAAAAGCATTCAGATCCGTTAAGCTTTTGGCGTGTTCCAAGGTGATTGCACAAATATTCCCCTGCTGATCAAGATCAACTAAGGTATTTTCATTGATTTCTTGAGTCTCGACAATGGGATTGTTATTGAACTCTAGGTATAGAGTATCCGTATCTTGAAAGTAGGTGATTTTCATGGCTGACTTGGGTTATCAAGAGTTTCTAATCTTCTTCTAATAGTGATTCATTTGGTGGGTGATTGCGGTTTTGAGAATTGTCCATCATATTTGAACGTTAAGCGACAGCGAAGCCTGTATAGGGTCTAATTTCAGGGGATTTAAAGGCTAAAATAATCTGGTTTTGAGGGATTCCCGCAGCTACTAATTCATCGGCAATACCATCCTCAGTTCCGTCGTGTTGAATCCAAATTTTTTGATCAATAATATCAATATGTAATAGGGTTCCGTAGATTCGATAACCATTTTGCCAACCTGTTTCAACCAATAAATAGCGATCGCGGGTTTGATCTAGGACTAATTCGATTTGGATTTGGTGATCGGTGTCGAGGAAGTCGGCATAATCTTGGAATGTTTTTTCAATAATTTGCCGATATTGGGCAATTAAGGAAGCCATCGTACAATTACCTCCTGGTTGGGATCAAAACTAAATAACTCAATAATACCATCTTCAATTAAGGTTTGACCTGCTTCTTCTTCAAATACTGTTTTGCAGGTGTTTTCGCTAACAGCCAAAAATAGTTTATATTCGGGATAATAACGCCTTAAAAGATGGGTATAAACGACAAATTGACCAACTGCCTCTTCAAGGTCTTTCATATCAGAGGGACGAGTAAAGCTCTTAATTTCAACGGCTATTTTTTCTGTTCCCTTTTCTGCGGCTAATAGTCTTTCTGCTCCCAAATCAACAAACAGGTTTTTACCTCTTGCTAAACGAATCCGTAGGGGGTCATGGGTAATTGTCCAGCCGTCTTTGATTAGGGCGTGTTTTACACAGTCATGGAAAATATCTTTGGCAGGCATTGTTTTTTATAGATAAAAACTGAAATTTTCTCAGGTTTACTTTAAGTTATTGTCTGAATCTCCTAAGTTTCCTTGAATTTGCCCTAACAATTCCTCACAATCTTTAACCAAGGTAATCCCCAATTCTTGGCATAATTCAAGCGCTTCTTGGCAATAGCTGAGGGCAAGTTCAGGGCGATTGGTTTTGTGGGCGATTTCGGCGAGAAACACCAATTTGGATTTGAAGTAGCGCAATGTTTCTAAATTATTAGCGATAGACATCTCTTCGATGTTTACATTGCAAGATGAGTATTGCCTGTTTTGGGTCATCAATTTCATAGCGAACTCGATAGTCACCAACACGCAAACGGTATTCATAATCAGAATTTTTTAATTTAACTACACCAGAGGGACGCGGTTCTATTGATAAATCTTTGATTTTTTCAAGAATACGACTTTTGATGGGATTAGGTAAGTCATCAATCTGTTTTTGTACAGATTTAGAGATTTTAATACTATAATCCATTGTGATTTAATCCTTGCTCAAGTATTGTTCAAGGGTCACATAGTCGCCTGATTGATATTCATCCCGAACTTGTTGAAGTTCTGCTAAGGTTTCCTCGTCGTCTTGATAGGAAGTTTCTTCTGCTTGAAAAATTTGTTGTTCTAGTATTTCTAATAATTGTTGTTTTTGCGTTAAGTCAAGGGATTTAATCGCTTCAGTTAGAGATTCAAACGTAATTTTAAGATTGATGGTGGTACTCATGAAATTTCTCCTATTTGGATAAAGAGTTAAATTTTGAGAATTGCTTTAATTTTCATGGTTGGTATAGGTGATCAAGGATTTCTAATCTCCTTCTAATGTAACCTGAATTTGCCCTAACAGTTCCTCACAATCTTTAACCAAGGGAATCCCCAGTTCTTGGCATAATTCAAGCGCTTCTTGGCAATGACTGAGGGCAAGTTCAGGGCGATTAGTTTGGTGGGCAATTTTCGCAAGGACTCTTAAACTATAGGCGATTAAATATTTATGATCAATAGCTTGAGAAATTACTAAGGATGCTTGAATTTTTCTTTCTGCTTCGCTGTAGTTTTCTAGTTTGAGCAATATACTCCCTATAGTATGTAGAGAAGATGCTACCCCTTGCTCATCGCCGATTTTTTCACTGATGTCGAGAGATTGCTGGTGATAGGCGATCGCTTTTTCATACTGTCCCAAGGAAGAATAACAATTGCTTAGATTACCGAAAGAAATTGCCACCCCTTGCCGAAAGCTGATTTTTTCACTGATGTCGTGATATTGCTGGTAGAGGTCGATCGCTTTTTCATACTGTACTAGGTCATAATAACAATTGCCTAAATTCCCGAGAGAAACTGCCACCCCTAGGCGATAACCGATTTCTTCACTGATGTCGTGAAATTGTTGGTGATAGGCGATCGCTTTTTCATACTGCCCCAATAATCTATAACAACTGCCTAAACCCCCTAGAGAAATTGCCACCCCTAGGCGATAACCGATTTCTTCACTAATGTCGTGATGTTGCTGGTGATAGGTGATCCCTTTTTCATACTGACCCAAGTCTTTATAACAATTGCCCAGACGGTTTAATGAGTTGCGATGACAATCTTGTTCTCGTTGACTCCCTGCAATAATTTCCTCATACAGTTCTGCTCGCTTACGATAAAATCCTTGTAAATCCAAAAAACTATTAACCGATTTATCTTTCCCTTCTCCTCCTCGATCCTCATTCAAAATATCGTAAGCTAACTGCCATTCTCCCAATTCCCCTGCATGGTGAAACGCCTCTAAATATTCCTTCAAATCTTCCAAGGATTCCCAGGGAGGGACAGGTAAATGAGCTAAATAATAATCTAAGGCTAATTGATGGGCAGATCGCAATATTTCAGGATTTGCTTGATCTTGCACCACCATTGATATTAAAGGCAAAAACTGAAACTGTCGCCGTTTTACATTGTATTCGGGGGGAAATTCTTGTAATAAAGATAAACGAGCTAAATAGCGTAAATCTTCCTCAGTTATTGCTGGAATTAACCCCTGCGCTAACCCTAAATCAAAACTCTCGCGCAATACCGATAACCGCGTTAAACTCTCCCTAAACTCTTTCGATAATCGCGCTAAACTGGCGGTAATCACTTCTCTGACACAGGTTTCCGTGTCGCGGTGATAACCCTCCACATCAAACATATTTAAGCCCAAATTTTGCGACTCGGTGACAGAAACCCCTTTCCCAAACTTATCTTTCATCAAACTACAAACCAATTCCATTAAGAGGGGATGACCTCCCATTTTATCGACAAATTGGGCTAATTCTTCATCGCTTCCCGTTAAGCCGTGATCTTCGGTGACATAACGCATCGCATCCGCTTCTTTTAACCCTTTTAAAGGCCAAGAATAATAATAATCTTGCAAATTGACGGGGAATTTTAGCTGTTCTCGACTGGTGACTAATAGCTTACTGCTGCTTTCTGTGTTTAACCATTTTTGCAAGAATTGCTGATAAACCAAATTTACTGGGGCAGTTAGTACCGTTTCCAAATTATTCAACACTAATAAACAGGGTTTAGCGGTTAACCCTTTGCTGATTGCGTCTATTAATTGCCCATCATTCCATTTTTCATCATAATTTTGTTTGGTTCTTCCGAACTTACCATGTAAAATCAACTAGCAAAATGCCAATTTAATAAACATCTAAGACTAAAGTTTTTAAAGTTTCTAAATCCATAGCCTCTCCTTTTAATCACCTTCAGTTTATTATTAATTCCTTCCACT
>NZ_JBLZRT010000171.1:0-30658 GCF_048564745.1 Microcystis sp. | reverse complement strand
CCTTTGGTTTCGCTCAGGGTTAACCCTTTGGTTTCGCTCAGGGTTAACCCTTTGGTTTCGCTCAGGGTTAACCCTTTGGTTTCGCTCAGGGTTAACCCTTGGGTTTCGCTCAGGGTTAACCCTGGGGGTTCGCTCAGGGTTACCGGTGTGGGTTCGCTCAGGGTTAACGCGGTGGTTTCGCTCAGGGTTAACGCGTTGGTTTCGCTCTGGGTTAACCCTGGGGTGTCGGAGCGTTACCGCAGCGCTTTCGCTCCGGGGTACCCGATCGGCGTCGCGGTGGGTTAACCCTTTGGCTTCGCTCAGGGTTAACCCTTTGGTTTCGCTCAGGGTTAACCCTTTGGTTTCGCTCAGGGTTAACCCTTTGGTTTCGCTCAGGGTTAACCCTTTGGTTTCGCTCAGGGTTAACCCTTCGGACTTGCTCAGGGTTAACGTCAACAGTAAGCTCGACAGTGAGAAGGCGATCATCCTGACCCTGCCATTTAAGCCGTTTGACCGTTCCGGGGTAGGGAGCCTTAACCGTAGCCAATTGAACCAGTGCATTGTCGATCTCCTGTATTCTCGTCCTGATCACCGCTTGGTTGTATTCCCGTTCCTGAAGTTGTGCGGCGCGAACTGCCCTCTGTTTCTCCACTTCCAGTTGTTGGTTCTGAAGGGTGATCGCCCGTCGGTTTTCTTCTAGAGCCAATTGGTATTCTTCCTGAAGACGCTTTTCCTTGGCGGTTGATAGGGCGGCACGGGCGATGTCCAGTTGTATTTTTGCCTGTTCCCGTTCCGTTTCCATTTGGGAGAGTTTCGCCCGTTCGTGTTCGATAATTGTCTCCACGGATCCCCCCTGGCCTCCTTGATAAGGGGGTAAAGGTTGAGAGTCGATAGTAACAAAAGTGGGTAGGGAAGCGACATTAACGGGATCCCCCCTTAATCCCCCCTTGATAAGGGGGGCAGAGGGAAGGGCTAGTAATTGAGAAATTTTCTGTTTTTGTTGGGTTATTTTAGTCTCTATCTGTTGTAATTCTCCCGTTTTCAGGGTAATATGAGCAATTTCTTGCCGGTAGGAAACAGGGGGAAGTTTATTTAATGTTGGGGGTGGTGAAGGTAAGGTGAGTTCGGGTAGGGGAATCTGTAACTTTTTTAGGGAGAGTTCCAACTGTTGACGTTGGGTTTGGAGTCGTTGTCTCTCGGTAATGCGATCGCTTAGTATCTGACCCGCAACGATCCGAGAACCTTGTTTGACCCGCAGATCTGCGGGGGTGGTAAGGGTCAATCGGATTTTGATCTCTCTCGGTACGGTGGAGTGGGTTTTTTTCGGAGAGGATCCCCCCTTAATCCCCCCTTGATAAGGGGGGTAAGAGGTGGTAACGGGTGTAACGGGGGTGCTGGGGGTTTTTTGGGCGGTGGTGTAACTGCAACCGACTAGGGCGATGATGACGGCGGCGGCAACGGTCAGATAACGAAAGAAATCAGGACGGGGGGAATAGAATGGTTCTGGGACAATGGGGGAAGTATCGGCTTCTCTCAGGGCAACGCTCTCGCTTGTTTTCTCGCTGTGTTTCTCGATTCTGGGGACAATGGGGGAAGTATCGGCTTCTCTCAGGGTAAGCCCTTCGGCTTCTCTCAGGCCAGGCACTGAACTTTGTCTAAGTGTTTTTTGAGAAGCGATCGTTTCCAAAGTGGTCGGGGTTTCTAAGACAGTTGGAATTTCCAAGACAGTTGGAATTTCTGAGACGGTTTCTCCCGTGCGTTCCCGTTTCCAGCGACTAATCAGCTTGCGGGAACAACCCTTACCCGTTTTCTCCCGTACCAACGAGATCAGACCTTCGTAGGTCGTACCAGCTGGTGCGTCGTCGAGGATAGCGAAAACCGTCTCAGTGCGTCGCTGGTGGGGTTTTGACCTAGAAAGAGTGCTAACCATCTTCTACCCTCCGGTGATAAGGAAAGATACTGGTCACTTCTGCCTGTTTGCCGAAACGACATAGGGCGGTCAAGGGTACTAACTCGGCTACTTTCTTCTCGGCAAACCGGAATTTGGCGGCCACCCGCTTCACTTCTGACTGGTCCACTGGCAGAACGATTTTGGTAGAGGAGTTACCGATCACGTCGTCGCTGAGATGTCGTTCCGATTGGGATGCCAACACCAAACCCAGCCCGTATTTACGACCGTCAGCGATGATGCGGTCACAGGCCCGACTTTTCCGCAATTCCTTAGCCTCATCGATGAATAGGTAGGTACGGGGTAGTTTCCCTTCGATTTCGCCGGTTAACCGGTGTTGGTTCATCAATTGCCAGGCCAAGGATTCAGCGGCAATCGCCCCGATCTCCGGCGGTAATTTCGAGAGGTCGATGCGGATATGTTTCTCGGTGAAGTCGGGTTGGGGACGACAGAAGACACCGTAGGTGAAGGTGGCTATCAGTTTCAGTTTCAGTTTTTGGGATTCCTTACAGCCGCTCTCAACCCGCGACTCGATCTCCTGCTGCAAATCGGTAAAATTGGGCGCTTCCCTTGTCCAACTCGTCGGTTGTTCTTGACTGATACCCCGCCGGTTGTAACAAAATTGCAATATTTCTAACAGTAAACCCTCCTGATTTGGTCCCAACTGTAAGGAGCGTTTGAGGGTGGTGGTAACGGCGATGGCCTGTAGATGAGGACCACCCCCTTCAGCATCGAGGTTGACAATCAGGGGATTGATGCCGTGAGAACTGGCCATGTGCAGGGGATAACAAGTTTCGCCGATAATCTCCTGATCACCGTGGAAATCGATGATAAATAACTGAATATCGGGATAGGTCTGTCGAAGAGAATAGGCGATCGCTTTGAGGGTCTGGGTTTTGCCACTACCGGATGCACCGATGGCGACGATGTGACCGTTGGGGAGATGACCCGGATTCCAATAACAGTTATCCCCCAGAAGGATGCCAGACGGTGGCGATGATTCGTCCGATGGGGAATTGGGGGCCCGTAAAACGGCGGTGGGTAGTGGTTTCTGCTGTTTATTGAACATTGACTATCCTAGCGATGAGATGACCTGAAACGCTGTATTCTCCCAACTTGTCGATCGCATACTGGGGACTAGCGGCGGTAAGTCGGGCGTAGGCGACGTTACCCGGTTGTAGGGTAATAGTATCGAAACGGTCGGCATGACTGGGCAAACTTAGACCCGAACCATCAGCAATGGTCAGCGTTCCCGTTAAATATACCCTGTTACCCTGAGCTGCGCCGAAGGGTTCCGTTAAATTAGCGAGCCTATCTAAATATTCATCTTCCAAGACAATATTTTCGATCTTTACTTGGACTGGCGCGACCCGTTCCACCCGAATGCGGGAGGCGATGATCTGAGATTCCTGACTCGAACCCAGTCGGTACAACGTTCCCCCTTCGTCCTTGACCAGCAGATCGCTAACGGTCAACGGTTCGATTACCTCGTAGGTGGCATCCACCGGCTGTTCGGTAATGGCATTTCTCCCTTGAACCCTAACCCGCAACAGATAGCGGGAAGCATCCTCGTTCACCGTCTCGATCGCTCCCGACGGCAAACCCAACGCCTGATTGAATCCGCGAATCAGACCGCCACCACTATTGATAGAAATACTCAGGATGGAGACGACCACAAGAATAAACAGCAGGAACCACTCCGCATTACTGCCCGTGGCCAACCTCAAACGGGGATTTCTGGGGATGATCATCCTTCCCCGACCGGGATAAAACGCCTGCACTCCCGACTTAGTAAAAACATCGGCAAACCAGCCGAAAAAGTAACCGAGAATCAGACCGTACCAGAGTTGACTATAACCTAGTAGGGCCAAGGGATAAGCCGCAAGGGTGACGACACCCGACGCAAAGAAACTGTGGGTTATGCCCCGGTGAACCGTTCTCTTTTCTAGCCAACTGCTGACGGGAAACAAGAGCCGTCCGAGCGAGCTTTTGCCCGTGTCAATATCTGGTAACAAGGCCGCCACCGCCGCTATGCCCAATATCTCCGGATTGGCGGTTCCCAACGTTATGCTCGTCAAAGCTACCGAAAAGGCTATATGAGTGACGCTCATCATATAAATTATGAGTTATAAATTATGAATTATAAATTGTGAATTATAGATTACAAGTTATATATCAGTTCTGAATTAGGAAGTGAGAATTGTAAATTTAATTAAATTATCGAGCGGCAAGGGTTGGTTTTTTGCTGTGATCGGTAATCGGTAAACTGACAAATAATAGCGGATAACTGATAACCGATAACTAACAACTGATCAATAAGATCAGCGTCCCAAACGGTTAGACTGTCGGGGTAAGGAATAAATCATCAACCTGACCATTCCCACCGCTACGGTCAGTATCCCTCCGATCAGATAAAGACTGGTGTTATTAAAACCGAGTCCCAAGAATCTGAGAATCATAAAGCACATGAGAACGGCAATTAGTAGGGGAGTACCGTCGATCCACTGGGTATGGTCGTAATTATTGCCCTCCAATCCTAAATATTCTTCCTTGACCACCCGTTTCGCTAACATGGGATTACCGATCGCCCGTTGTTGCCAATCGGCTAATTTACCCGGTGTCACCTGCAATCCCAAATCGTTTGCTTCCCCCTCCATAATTTCGCGGATCGCCCTTTCTGGTAAGGCTTCCAATTCGATGCGGGGAAGCTTCAAAAAAATATCTCGGGCCGGGGGGTAAGTAGCCAACAATAATATCGGCTGTCCCTGTAAATGCAGTTTTTCCAACCAGCAACGCAGAGAAACGGGGAACCTGTGGGCATTGTCCATGACTAGAAAAGCGATGTTATTTTGCAACCATTCGGCGATGGTTTCCTGTAACTGTTGTGCCGTCATCGGTTTGCCCTCTAGCGTCTCCGTATCTACCCCCAAATCCCCGGCGATTTCCAGAAGCATCTGTTTGACCGTGCCGATGGCAGGGGCGGCCACCGGAAACCCCCGCCCCCACAAGTCCTCGATCACCCGCTCCGCTAAAAAGGTCTTTCCCGCACCAGCTTCCCCCACCACCAACAAACTGGCATTGGCTAGTAGGGCGGCCACCACCCGCTCTTTTTCTGCTCGCCTATAGCAGGAGATTGAAAGGGAATCATCAACGGAACGGATCGACAAGGACTGACGCTCACCGTCCGCTCCAACCCCGTAGGTATAGACCCGCTCCTCCCCGTTAGCCAATCTCCTTCTGTGTCGCTCGATCATCGTTCCGATTCCCAGTTCCCTTTCTACTATAGTTCCCCCCGATCTTTACTAGGAAATAATTTTGTACTACTTTACTTCCGGTGAGAGAAAGTGAAGTATTGACCGCTATTCGTGGCATCCTAGAAATAGGTGGTAAACCTTGACAATTGCATTGATAATAATCGATGGTTTTGCTGGATTTACTCTATACATCACCAAAGGGCGGGTAGTCGGTCGGAGAATCAATAGCGGGGTAATCATGGCAAAAGCAAAAAGTAATAGCGGACAATCTAAAGAACCGAAAAACTACAATCACGGTCAGACACATCCCCAACGTCCCGATATTGGAACCGAGCCGCATTTTACCTTGAAAAGCCTCTCAAGGTTTTAAACGAAAAAGATCCCAACGTCCCGATATTGGAACCGAGTCGCACTTTACCCTACCCTGGAAACAGTTTCAATCCCTATTAGGGTTTAAGATTATTTGGAACGGCAGCAACGAAATAAGCACAGTTCGCATCACCCAAGTTTCAATCCCTATTAGGGTTTAAGATTATTTGGAACGGCAGCAACGAAATAAGCACAGTTCGCATCACCCAAGTTTCAATCCCTATTAGGGTTTAAGATTAATTGGAACAGTAGTCAGTTATCAGTATCAGTGGTCAATTACAAGTTTCAATCCCTATTAGCGTTTAAGATTAATTGGAACAATAAAAAACCCGCTCGGAGGCGGGCGTAAACAAGTTTCAATCCCTATTAGGGTTTAAGATTATTTGGAACGGATTTCTAAGTCTTTTTTTGCTGTTTCAATAACTGTTTCAATCCCTAGTAGGGTTTAAGATTAATTGGAACCCGCAATCAAATCAATCCAAAAATCCGAGATCATCTGTTTCAATCCCTAGTAGGGTTTAAGATTAATTGGAACACCTACACCTTAATAAGGTTGATTCCTTTGCCAGTTTCAATCCCTAGTAGGGTTTAAGATTAATTGGAACCCCTTATCTCCCTTATCACCTTTTAAGCCTTGTAGTTTCAATCCCTAGTAGGGTTTAAGATTAATTGGAACCCTGTGGTGGTGGTTATAATATCACAATTTTTCCGTTTCAATCCCTAGTAGGGTTTAAGATTAATTGGAACTTTTGTCAAGCTATTAACAGGCAGCGAATTGTCAGTTTCAATCCCTAGTAGGGTTTAAGATTAATTGGAACCTGATTTGTGCGAACCGAAGAGTGACTGATGTAATGTTTCAATCCCTAGTAGGGTTTAAGATTAATTGGAACCAGCCGCAAACCATTGGCGGGAATCGCTGTTAGGATTTTGAGGTTTCAATCCCTAGTAGGGTTTAAGATTAATTGGAACGAAAATTGTTAGTGGCGGTTCCCATCCGACCCAAAGTTTCAATCCCTAGTAGGGTTTAAGATTAATTGGAACGTGAGGAAAATCAATCCACAGCCCACCCCAGTGAAGTTTCAATCCCTAGTAGGGTTTAAGATTAATTGGAACTATACCAATATCGATTATCATCTCCAAAGTAATTTAAGTTTCAATCCCTAGTAGGGTTTAAGATTAATTGGAACTATCTGAGAGGCTATCAAGGGTAGAATCAAGGTTAGATGATGTTTCAATCCCTAGTAGGGTTTAAGATTAATTGGAACAAGGATTATCAAGCCTCTAGATTTGTGACTTACAAGGTTTCAATCCCTAGTAGGGTTTAAGATTAATTGGAACCTCCTGAGAGGAGTTAAGCATAGTGCCGTTAAGTTTCAATCCCTAGTAGGGTTTAAGATTAATTGGAACCTAAAGGTTTTTTGGGATACCAGTCTCTACATCAGGTTTCAATCCCTAGTAGGGTTTAAGATTAATTGGAACCCGTGTATCCCTTGAAGTATGGGGAGAAGGTCAAATGTTTCAATCCCTAGTAGGGTTTAAGATTAATTGGAACGAATTGCAAACGATACCTTAGAGCCAGGATTTATGTTTCAATCCCTAGTAGGGTTTAAGATTAATTGGAACCTTCACGGCTCTCTTGATTTAGTTGAAAATCTTTGTTTCAATCCCTAGTAGGGTTTAAGATTAATTGGAACATATGATTTTATGGCCACACCACGATTCAATAGTGTTTCAATCCCTAGTAGGGTTTAAGATTAATTGGAACGAGAGGTGAGGGTATAGTTTAGGAAATAAAAGGATGTTTCAATCCCTAGTAGGGTTTAAGATTAATTGGAACAAATATGCTCTCAAGGAAGCTTATAAAAAAGGTGGTTTCAATCCCTAGTAGGGTTTAAGATTAATTGGAACAAGAGTTAATCTAAAATTCCAAAATTTTAGATTGTTTCAATCCCTAGTAGGGTTTAAGATTAATTGGAACCGGGGTCAAAGAATCTGTGTTTGGTTAGATAAGGTTGTTTCAATCCCTAGTAGGGTTTAAGATTAATTGGAACATTGGTTGATTAATTCCATTTCCTCATCGGTGGGGTGTTTCAATCCCTAGTAGGGTTTAAGATTAATTGGAACTTCTGGGTATCTCGGTTATCTAAAAGGTTCTGAAAGTTGTTTCAATCCCTAGTAGGGTTTAAGATTAATTGGAACATTCGATCAAGGCAGTTTCCCCGCGCTCTCTCCCCGTTTCAATCCCTAGTAGGGTTTAAGATTAATTGGAACACCTTGATCATCATCCATTTTGTCCAGTTAATGACGTTTCAATCCCTAGTAGGGTTTAAGATTAATTGGAACTAGATTTAATTCCTTTGCCACCTGATCCTCTAGTAGTTTCAATCCCTAGTAGGGTTTAAGATTAATTGGAACCATTAAGCTCTCCCCCCGAATCAATAAAGTTAGCTTACGTTTCAATCCCTAGTAGGGTTTAAGATTAATTGGAACCGGATTGATTCAGCCAAAACCTCAATCGGAGATCGTTTCAATCCCTAGTAGGGTTTAAGATTAATTGGAACTTATCTTTAATTTTTAATCCACAAACTTGCATCCTGTTTCAATCCCTAGTAGGGTTTAAGATTAATTGGAACCTCAAAGAAGCCGTCCGAGCGATAATATTCGCCCGTTTCAATCCCTAGTAGGGTTTAAGATTAATTGGAACGATTCCCCTAATGCCAAACAGCGATAAACTTTGTAGTTTCAATCCCTAGTAGGGTTTAAGATTAATTGGAACAAGCTTTCAATAGCAGGTTCGACTCCTGTACCCGTTTCAATCCCTAGTAGGGTTTAAGATTAATTGGAACGAACTTCGATCGCAAATAAATATTTTAATTCGCAGTTTCAATCCCTAGTAGGGTTTAAGATTAATTGGAACTTCATAGTAATCATCACTAGAATCGCAACTAACAAGTTTCAATCCCTAGTAGGGTTTAAGATTAATTGGAACTCAAATTCGCTGTTAACTTCAACGGTCAAAAGATGTTTCAATCCCTAGTAGGGTTTAAGATTAATTGGAACAACTCAAATTTTGCCTACTCTTAATCTAATAAATGTTTCAATCCCTAGTAGGGTTTAAGATTAATTGGAACTATTGGTAAATCTCAGGAAATACTAAATGAAATTTTGTTTCAATCCCTAGTAGGGTTTAAGATTAATTGGAACTTGGTAAATCTCAGGAAATACTAAATGAAATTTTGTTTCAATCCCTAGTAGGGTTTAAGATTAATTGGAACTTGGGTTCTCTCCGCTTTTTCCAATTACTTCTACGTCGTTTCAATCCCTAGTAGGGTTTAAGATTAATTGGAACAGGATATTTTTACGACTATTAACGAGGATTTATGGTTTCAATCCCTAGTAGGGTTTAAGATTAATTGGAACCTGACATTTACGGACTCAAAGTTACCGAGATTGTTTCAATCCCTAGTAGGGTTTAAGATTAATTGGAACATGGATGTTACTCCAATTGCAATCAAAGAAATATCTCGTTTCAATCCCTAGTAGGGTTTAAGATTAATTGGAACTTGAGAAGCTGATAAAACAGGTAAATTAGTTAGTTGTTTCAATCCCTAGTAGGGTTTAAGATTAATTGGAACTTGGTAGGGCGGACTTTTGCCGAAAGGACTGCGGGGTTTCAATCCCTAGTAGGGTTTAAGATTAATTGGAACAATATCGGTATCTCTGAGGGTGCGTTGGGGGGTGGGTTTCAATCCCTAGTAGGGTTTAAGATTAATTGGAACATAGTTTTAGTTAAGTAAATTATTTTGATGTTAGGTTTCAATCCCTAGTAGGGTTTAAGATTAATTGGAACCAAAGATAAATCTTCTGTTGATTTTACTATAGAAGTTTCAATCCCTAGTAGGGTTTAAGATTAATTGGAACCTGATAATGCAGTTAAATTTGCCAATACCGTAGAGGTTTCAATCCCTAGTAGGGTTTAAGATTAATTGGAACCGCCCAGTGGTAAAAGCTATACGCTGTGGGATTTTCAAGGTTCGTATGCGCCGCACCCGCAATAAACCAATCATACAGCAAGTGACCCAGTTCTTCAAGACCCCGCAAAACCTTACGGGATAAGGTGCGCCCCGCGTTGGAAAGGAAAATCATCTCGAATCTATATTCCATAAGCTTTTCAGCCACCACATAATAGTTAAGAATTTTTACAGCTACCCGGAAGCGCAACCGAGCTAAACAAAAAAAATTGTATTATCCCGGGGTAACTTACCACCGATACGTTCCACTTTACCCCGACAACAGGCGCAGAGAAAATAAAAGCGGATGCTATCGGTATCAGGTTTGATCAACTTACTCAAGCGCCCGCGCAGCTTGGCGTACTGGGTATCGGTTAGATCGCACTCAAAAACACTATACTGCACCCGTTGGCCGTAGGACTTTAACGTATTGTGAATTTTGGTTCGTCGCTTATCGTCGGAAATGTCGTAACTGACAACAAAATACATGACCGCCTCTACCTACTTTAAAATCAAGGGTGGATACTTATCCGTCTCGTCCATGAGATATTTCGCCATCAGTCGGGCCTGAATCTCGAAAGCTTCTTGATAAGTACACTGTTTACCCATTACCGGATGCTTAAACTTGGATTGTTTCTTCTGTTCGTACAAGCGCAGGAAAATCTGTAGCCCCTCTCTCGTCAAGGAAACCGCACCGCTTAAGAGTTCGGTGGTGAAATGTTCGGGGGTAAGATAAGGATGATTGACCCCGTTGAGAACCACGGCATCAACGACGATCGCTCTAAATTCTTCCATCAGATCCAGTGCCAGCGAGGGGCGACCGTAGCGTTGATAGTGAAGATAACCGAGATAGGGGTCAAAACCGACCAAATTGATCGCACTCTGCACGTCATGGCGCAATAACGCATAACCCAGACTCAAAAGAGAATTGACCGGATCTCGCGGGGGGCGACGGTTACGCGAGGTAAAGGTAAAAGTATCACCGAGAATTAGGGAATCAAAACAACTGAAATAGGCTGCGCTTCCGGCTCCTTCTAACCCCCGGAGAGAATCGATCCCTTCGACGTAGCTCAGGGCAAGCGCCGAGGTTGTTTCGATCGATCCGATCGCTGCTTCCAGACAAGCGATCGCCGTTTGTAAATCCAACTCTTTTCGATCTCGTTGACGACGGAGCAGAATGTTGCGGTAATTCTTCAGCTTGCCGCGGACGAATCCCCGCACTAAATGAATGGCTTTCGGAGAATCGCCGGCGGCCTGCCATTGCGCTCGACGAACGAAAATATTTTTGGTCATCTCCGGTTCCAATCTACCGAGATAGCGTCCGGTGGATGTGACGAAACTCAGGGGAATATGACGTTCCAACAATTCGATCACCAATGCGGGAGAAACTGAACCCCGTCCGAAAATCACCACTCCTTCCACGTTCAATAGAGGTACATCGAGGATCGTTTCCTTGGATGCTTTGACCGTTAAACGCTCGTCATTTTTGCCGAGAAATGCGTCTTCTCTCGTCACATATACCGTTCCCATATTTTTTAGTCTTCCTCTCGATATCGTTGGACTTTTTCGGTTAATCGGGGCAAGCAGCGATCAAACAAACTGCATCCCTTGCAGCGGGGTGAATAGACCGCCGGGGGCATTTTTCCCGTCTGGATCAGGGTTTCAACTGCTCGGATCGTAGCGATCGCCCGTTGCCGTAAAGCAAGATCGATCGCCACCGGTTGACGCTGGTGGGAACTGGCATAGTAGATATAGCCAGTATCTAGCCTTTTTCCCGTCATTTCTTCCAAACAGATGGCTTGAGCGCACACCTGCAACTCGTCGTTATCCCATTCGCCCTTACTGCCCCGTTTGTATTCCACGGGGATAAATTCACCGTCGTGGGACTCGATCAGATCGGCTTTACCGATGAGACGGTAATTGTCTGATTTAAGCCAGATCGCCCGAATTTGCCATATTTCCTCGCGGTTTCCCGCCCCGACGGTGTGAACTCGTTGGTGTAAATTTGTTCCCTCGATCGTATAGCTATTATCGAGAAATTCCCCGGCGACGAACATTCTCCAACAACGGTGGGGACAGTAGGCGTAATGGTTGAGAGCGGCGATCGGTATGTAGTCAGATTCATCCATGGCTATCTTTTCTCCTTAGCAATTCTGCGAGTCATCCCCATCCCCATGGTGGTTTTCCGTCCCACTCCCGCGTAGAGGGCAAAATCCGCCAGTGCATTAATCGCTTTAATCTTTGCGGGTTCCACCTCTCCCAAAAGACGATAGTGAATCTCGCCTACACAACCGATCGACTGGTTTTTATAGGCTTCGTCGGCTAATTTCGTTTGAATATCGAAGAAACTGGGGAAAATCGACTCTAGGGCGATGGAATCGAAGGGGATACCGCTATAGCGATTCCAACGACCAAGAAGGCTATTAAACACCAGTTCCCGCGTCGGTAAGGCACTATCGAATTTTCCCTGCCGGAAGGTGACGGGGGTAGCAAAAAGGAAATCAAATTCCCGATTCGTTTCCGAGGCGTTTTCATACAGGTATTGATAAGTACAAGAGTTCGCCCAGAATTGAACCGATTGCGGGGTGGCGAGGACGCTAGTGATGACGAGATCGGCGGAACCGAGATGCCAGGGTTGTTTTGGATTGAGATTCAACCAGAGTGAGGTTAATTTACCGAATAATCGGTCATCGAGCAGAGAAATCCGCCACCAGCAGGGAGTTTCGGGCGCGATCTCCCGTTCGTGTCGCCACTGCGGGGAATTTATCGTTTTTCCCCTAGACTGCATCTGTAGTGGCGATAAGGTAAAAGCTTTATCCGCCTCCGATGCGTGTAGAATGTTCCCTAATTCCTGATCGACACTACTGACAAGGGTAAGAAATAGCGCGTGAAGGTGTCGTCCGGTGAGAAAATTCGGATAGATCGGCGATCGAGGTGTGAGATTGAGAACGAGACTGTAGGGCATTAACTTAATCGGGCTTTGGCGAAAATTTGTCCGGGAGTTAGGGTTAAATCGGGGAGGAGAATATCGCTAATTTCGTCATCGCCTTTTTTAATCGCTGGGGGTGCGTCGGGATAGAAAATCGTGATCTGCTTGGCCCGGGGATCGACGATCCAGACGCGACTGACTCCCGCTTTTAGGTAGTTTACGGCTTTTTCGCTCAGGCTGCTGAAAGATTGTTCCGGAGAGATAATTTCGATGACTAATTCCGGGGGAACGGGACAAGCTTCATCGGTGAGGGGAATATCTCCTAACCTTTCCGGGGAAATGTAGAGAAGATCGGGAACCGGACACCAATCTCGATCGTTTTTGCTGAGAATGATCGCCCATTCGATTCCCACTTCTCCCCGTCCTTGATTCCAGCGATCGAGTACGAGAAATAAAGCACCAGTTAAACGAGAATGAAAGAATTTCGGTGACATTTTTGGGATCGCTTCTCCATCGACTAATTCATAGGTAATATCGCCATCGGGAGCGGTTAGTGAGAAAAATTCCCGTAAAGTGAGGGATTTAGAAGAGATAAGAGTCATGGTATATAGTGTAGTGAACATATCCCGCGCCAGATAAAATCAATCTTGTGTTAGAGCAGAAGTGTAGTTAATAACTACTGATCTATCCTTTGTGGGGTTATACTGAAGTCTTTCTTGATAGCCATTTGATCTCCATTTAATAAAAACTCCAGGCAAGTCTTTAAACCCTAATTCATGATCATAGGAATAAGGCTCAAAAGAATCAGATATGGCTCCCTCCTGAACTGCACAGACTTTGATCACCAGATCTTTACTGTATGCACATCCCCAATATTTTAAAGGTTCTAACTTATATCGAGTTTCTTCCTTGTCGTAAATCCATTCGTACACAGACACATTAGCGTATTGATTTGTGTAATTTCCTTCATTATTCTTTTTCAAGATTAAACGATCAATAGGGACTTGAATTTGAGGAGATTCTTTGACAATTTTTTCTAAACTATCACCCTGCTTACCGTCATCATATACCAAGGTAACGGATGGAGTCCAGCTACGGGTGATTACTAATCCTTTTTCATGAGCAGATTGACAAGTGAGATCGGCATTATAAACATAGTCTTGCAACAGGGAAAAAAGCTCAACAACTCGATAATCATCAATTGTCTGTTTTGTAGAAACACAATTCATGATCGCTTTCGGATCAAAGTTTTGATCGTGCAAACCCTTAAGAATTGTTTTATAATCCTCTAGTTCTGCCTCGCTTAAAGTATTAACAAATTCAGGAATATTATTGCCAATAACAATGATTTTTGCATCTTCAACATTACCTTTCCGATTGCAACGTCCCGCTCGTTGAATTAAACTTTCTGGGTTACACAGTTGAGTAATCAAACGGGTACTATTTAAATCACAACCAACTTCGATCGCACTGGTAGTAACCAGAATATAAGCTTGGTCATTTTCATCTCTCTCTTTTAATCTTTGATAAAGATTGGTTCGAGAATAATGGGAAGTTTTGGGAATATCTGACAAACGACCATGATAGAGAAACAAAAATTCTTTTTTTTCTGAAGATTTAATGTTTAATGTCTGTTTTATTTTTTCATAAATTGCTATCGCATCTTTAACAGTTTCTACAGAAACGATGATACGATGGCTTGGGTTAGAGTTCCATTCTTCAAGTGCTATTGAGGTCAACTTTTGTTGTAAATTTGTTGGTTCTTCGTAAAATTCAAACTGTTTTAAATTAGAATAGTCTTGCTTCAAAATTTGCTGATAAAAATTATTTAGCTTCTCTAGATTGTCCTGAACATCAATGTAATCGATCATGTTATCCGCAAGATAATCGAATCTTTCCAGATGATTTTGTGATAAAGTTGCCGTCATTAAAACAAGCGAGCGTCCTGCTTCATACAAAGCTTTAACCAAACTGCAAAAGTTAGTAAACGAAATATCATCATAGGTATGAGCTTCATCAAAACAAATCAGTGTATTACCATGATAAATTCGATAGGGAAAGATGAATGATTTTTGCTTATCACCATAGCCAAAGTATCGATATATAAATTTATCAATCGTTGTTAAAATAATATCTCCTTTGTATAAATGTCTTCGAGAATTATTGCTAGATTTAACTTCTCCATCTAGATAAACATATCGATTCATTTCGGTTCCTGTATCTATCACCAAAGACACTTCACGTCCTTTGTGTAGGAGTGAAAATTGTTTTAAATATTTATCGCATCTCTGTTTTTGATCTTCTAACAAACTTCGTGCAGGTAGGGTTATAATCAGGCGAGGTCTATCTTCTTTTGTAGATAGCATAGCTAAAAAGGGAATAATAATCGCTTCAAATTTTCCCGCTCCTGTAGGAGCTTTAAGTATAAAAGCTGGATGCTGGTTTTTAACCATCGTTTGAAACACTTCCTCCTGCATTGGATTAGGTTGAAAATTCGCTAATTCTCCATACCACCAAAAAATTGCATTTTCTGATTTTTCTGATGGGGAATAAGTGTTTGAATTATCAGGTTTGATAATGGCAGTAATTGCTCTATCTTCACTGATTGTATGTTCGTTTTTTTTCCACCACTCTTTAACAAGAGTATTCAATTTACTTCCTAATTCTTTATCTTTTCGGTTTTCGTGTAATTGTTGGAGTTGATTTTTATCCTCGTCTGACAAGTTATATGTCCACGAACGAAAATTTAAAGTGATAGTTGGTTCTTTAAAAGGATAGGGATCGAGATAAAAAACACGGTGGTTGCTATCTTCGGATGTACCTTTAGTTATTGTAAAATCCATAAATGTGCGAGATTTTGCCTGTTCGTCGTCTCCAATGACACGACAAGCTAATTCCGCTTCAATTTGATCGCACATTTCCAAAATATAAAGTTCTTTGGCGTATTGTAAGGGGTCTTTAGAGAAAATCTTCTGATATTCAGTATCTTTTTTTAATTGATAGGTATCCTTGATAATTTCCTTAGTTGAATAGTCATGATGTCCTCTCGCTAGAGCCTGCACCCAAAGATTTTGTGGGTTATCTACTTTAAATCGATGCCCTTTAAATGAATAAGTATATTTTGTAAACTCTCCCTGTTTATTAGTTTCAACGCGAATCTTGAAAGTTTGTGGTTTAGCTTTGTCGTGTAAATTGATTCCTTCAATAACTCGTTCTAGAGAAAAGTTGCCATCTTGCCATTTTCTGGCTAATTGTCTAACATTACCTACATGATTACCCAGGGGTTGAAAAAGAATTTTATCAGGAGCAATTGTAGGTTCGCCTGGAAAAAACACGCGGCCGAATTTGAAAAAAGGTTGAGGGTTAGATTTAGACATTAATTGATTCTCCTTGTAAAAGTTCCACAAGTGCTACAGGAATCTGAAGATTTCCATCCGTATAGAAATCTAAAGTGGGTAAAGGATTGGCTTTTTCGGGATAGTAAGCGGCAACAAAGGGGATAAAACCATTAATAGGAGATCGCTCTGTATCGAACAATCCCTTATCTTCATCTTGAGTCTGATCTGCTGACCATTCATGACGATAGAGATTATAAATATCACAACGATTGATACAAGGATTTCGCTGTATTAAAGCTTCCATTGGAACAACAGTTGACGGGTGAGCGGAAAGAATCTTTCTTTGGAGTCGTATAGATTCAGATACCTCGTCAATCACCGCAAATCCTTCCTTACCAATTTTACATCCGACTCCTTGTAGGTTAGAAAATGCCTCTAGACTGGACTTAGATTCGCTTACAACATAGCCGATTAACTCCTCAGCGATAAAATATTCCCAAGTGTGTAACTGAAAGTTTTCTCGATCGCCATCAATGTATAGTCTAGAAAAAACATCATGGTTAAACGATCGAGTTCCTTTGCGATGAGTACGATGGACTCCAGACCATTTATCTAGGACTGGATAGGCTCCTAACGCTATATACTGACGAGGTAGGGTGAAATAAGGCGGATTTTCCTTGTTAATACTGGTTTCAGGGATATCTAATCCCTCGCTTAACATTACTATCCGTCGGAGAAACCCAGAAAAAGTAGTCGGTGGGACGAAGGGATAAGTGGCGATATTGAGAATCGATCCAGGCAGTATGCGAAATGTCATCGCCGCCGTTGGGATAATCTTAAAGGTCAGGCAATACATGATTTATGCTTGTAAAACTGTATCGACGAATATTGCGGAGTATTCTTGCAATTTGGCTAACGCTTCATTGCCTATCCAGCGATCGAAGTGCGCTTCTTGAATATGATTAGTGAAATTAGTTTCAGGATACAGTGCCAAATAAAGGAAATCATTGATCGCCTTTTGCGGGTCGGTTTCCGAGGGAGAAACGATTGGACGCTTCCCTCTAGGAGATAAATATCTATCCAAAACCAGAAGCGGGGTACGATCGTCCGTTTCCGCGATAGCAATTCCTTTCGGATTTCCTGAACCTATGCGAGGTAATGAATCTAAGAAAGCATAAGCCACAGCTGAAAAGTCTTGATCGGTGATACTCAGAGCGTGGTTATAAACGGGATAGAGAATGCCGGGTTGATTGTATTCTCGTCTAAAAGGTGTGGGAGTTTCATCATTTCGATTGACCAATAAAGCGGGGTGCATTGCTCGTTGTTTTTCGACCGGGTAAATCTCTTGTATGGCAACACCTCCACCATGAGTTACCCGACCGATTAAAGTCCGTTTTCCTGGATCGAGTGCGCCAAATGTAGCACAAATCGGACAAGTGGGTTCAGCACAGGTTTTCGGGATTCCGCAGTTTTGTTTATCTCCTAGCAGCTCTCCACTTTTCACAGGAGACCATAGTAAACAACGTCGTTCAACTCCTCGCCGTTTGGTCGGAGAAATATAACATTTTTCAATTTCTTTACCATCTTTTGTACTCAGTTTAACGATTTCAACTAAGTTAACATTAACCTGTACTTCATGTCCTAGGTAAAGCTCTTGAGAGCCTTCGAGAATGGCATAAATATCAAAATGCAATCTAGGTTTATTAGCATCAGTCTTAGGTAGTCCAGTCGTCACTTTAGATTCGGTAGCCATCGTTATTTATCTCCTTTAGATGAAAGTTTACGAACCAATTCAGGAAACCGCGTATAAAGAGAAAGTTTGAGATTATAAGTTAAATTCTTCCACTCTTTTTCTTGTGCATAATTACCTACTTGATCAGGATTAGCAAAATAGGCATAAGATTTGGTGATGTCGTCAGCATAAAAAACAAGCCATTTTTTACCCGAATTATCAACTTCTTCTCTATTAGTGATTTCTAGCTTATTTTCTAGCATTTTTTTTGCTTGTTCGTAGATAAAGTAATTATCAGGATTGTGATATAGCCTTGCTTGAACACTAATTTTCTTTTCATCTCCTAATGTCGCATAATAACTAAAAGCAACAGGATCATCTACTTTTTCTATTAATTTACTTACCTCACGTTCTGCATCTTCTGGCTTCATTAATTTTTTAGCAGTACTTTCTAAAGATTGGGCAAAAGCGTAAGTTAATCCTGTCAATGCGGCCACGTCTTCATATAATTTTGCCCGTTTCCAAAGTGAATCGATAGTCATAGTTTCTCCTTGAATATCTTGGATGATGGTTTGCAAATATTGTTCCCTAACTCGTTCCAATAATAAGCGGTCAGAAATACTGGAAGCTTTAAGTAATGTATAGTCTGCTAAGTAGGGTGAATCTTGTTGTACATAACGAATCGCATCTCCTAGTTTAAGGTTAATATCTTTCCCACTGACGATAATTGATTGATCATAACCTTCTATCAAACCTTTAATAAATATTAATTGACGGCTTACTAAAACTTTTTCTGTTCTTTGAAGCTGAAGAACAAATTTAAAATCTTTAATAACCTCTAAGGGAAAAATCGAGGCAACTTTTGCTAAAGCATATTGAAACTGTCCTAGTTTTTTTGAAGCGGTATCTCCTGTGATTGTTTTTTCAGAAGTTAGGGCAATGTAACAACCCGAAGATAAATGTACTTCTTTATTGGTTAGCATTCGCAAGTAGTCTTTGATTTTAACTTTCGTTACACCTCTATCATCTTGAGATTCAAGTCGTAAGATAATACTATCATCCGTTACTTTTAAGGGGGAGGCAAACGATAATACAGAACAAGAAGAGCAAATGAAAGGTCTATCTTCACTAGAGGATGATTGACGACGTTGAGACGGTCGCTCGAACATAAATCTAGCTACTCTCCATCGCACAGTTTTAGCATCTAAAGTTACTCCGCAAGAGTAACAAAAATCTTTACCATCGTCTCCCGCTGTCCTTGCTGCTAAAATTTTTGGGTTAATCGTTAAAAGCGGTTCTGGAATGGTTTCGAGTTTTGGATTTTCTAACAAACGATACATCTCTAATATACATTGAGTGAAAATATCGCCACGAGTCGAGTTAATTTGTTCTGTGGCCGTTTTGTTAAAAGATTTAGCGATCGCATGAATTGGCTTCAATAGATCTGTTTGTTTTTGTTTTTCTATAAACTCAAACGGATTTCCGTCTGATTCTTCTAGAAATCTCTGCTTCTCCTCGATCGATCCTTCCTGAAAAATAATTTGTGACTCTATTTTATCCTTTTGCTTCTGTAATTTGCTAACTTGAGCTTTTGACAAACCAGTTTTTCCTAACTGCTCGTCAAGGGTTCTTATCTCATGATAAATAGCTCGTTGCTCATCTAATAATTTAGACAAAACTTTCTGAAAATAATCTCTATATTTATTAAACTCTTTAGCTTGCATTTCCTGCTTGCTTTTTAGCTTCTTTTCAGTAGACTCTAAATCTTTCGAGTTAAGTTCTTCGGATTTAATTTTCTCAATAAGTTGAACGATCTCAGTCTCACGCTTCTCTTGGCGATCCTTTACTTGCTCGAAAATAGCTAAATAAAAAGCTGCTAACACCTTGGCTTGATCTCTGGTAATTATCGGAATTTCTAGGGTGCTAAAACCTCGTCCCGCTAAGGTAACACTTTTTAGCATTGTGATAAAAGTTTGCATTAATCCTGATAGCTGATATTGAAAATCACCATAGATAGAAAAAATAACTTTCGTGATAAATTCTATCCAAAGCTCCTCTATATTATGTGATTGTTGAGTTTGTGGAATAAAAATCTGCACATGGTAATTACTTTCATGCAAGGAAACAATTTGATATTTTTTCTGCAAAAACTCCAAAAACCGATCAATCGTGCTTTCATGAGTTAATTTTGCTTGTAGCTCTCCCGGTGACGGTGATTTGTACACAAGCTGTATTTTACCTATCTCTCGTTCTCGATAAAAAACTTGATTCCCTTGAAACGTGAGTTCAATGAACTCGCTTTCTTTTTGAGGTTGAGAAAGTCGTAACTGTCTAACCAATTTAGGATGATCAAAAGTTTTGGCGATCGCCATCGCTCTTGGATCGTCAGCTAAAGCGGAAATCAATGTCGAGTCGGTTTGAGCGATCGCATTTGCGGTCAAAGCACTCAATAAGATAGTAATTTCAAGTTCGCTAATCTCTTCCGAAGTCGTAACCGCTTTTGTATCTTGCTCTGGAGAAACATTCTCGAAAAGTGAAAGTTGTTTAATCGACATAGTGCTGTCCTTCCTTGATTTCTTATCTTGAGGGAGTAGGCTGAAAAGTGCCTACTTCCGCTCTCTAGAGGCGTTATTGCCAAGATTCTAGGTTAAATCAGCGAAAATTCTGACTTCGCCTTCAGAATCCAAGACTGGAGACTGCCTCAGTTCTTTGATTTGGCACTGAAGAAGCTCCGATTGGTCTTGAAAACGCTCGATTTGGTCTTGAAAACGCTCGATTTGCTGGTAAATATCGTCCAAATTAGGCATTACTGACCTCCATTTTATTTTGATTGAGGTGGGTATCCATCTGGGGTCAGCTTTGCTATAATGCAAGTACATAAATTTTTCTATAGATAGCCGACCCCAAAACGGCTTCTTTTAATATAGCTCACTGTTTACGTCGTCACAAGTGTTAGGCTACTGGAGCAAATCATTCTCTTAAGCATATCATGGTAAGATGATCGATCACTGAACCCCTGATACTAAGAGGGATTGAAACGTCACAAGTGGTGAGGCTACTGTTTAGCCTTTTCATCGAATCCCTATTAGGGATTGAAACCAGACAGGGCAATATGCGATCTTTGTCTATGAGGTTGTCCATGCTACTCTGTCTCCTTTTGTTCACTCCAGATATCTGCCGTTTTAGATCGCCTGAACTCCCCACAACGATGTGGCGGTGACACCATGCTGATCAATATTTTCCGAGTTCCCGACAAAAGGTTACACGGACGCAGAACCATCGTCAGTGGTATATCCCCCTCATTTCCTCTTACCATAGCTTTTTGATCTCATTTATCATTACAATATAGGTATCGTAGCACAAATATTCTAAGTTTACAAGTACATTTTTCAGGTGAACCGCAAAAAAGAAACAATTACACTGTCAATCCCTCCCGGAACGAAGGAGAAGCTAGAGGCGATCGCCCGACGCTTTGACATCTTTTGGGGGAAAAGTCCTAGTCCGTCAGGTCTGATCGTCGCCATCGCCGAAGGAGAACTGGAGATCGGTGAACCCTTTACCCTCTCGACGAAGCGGGTCGAAGCGATCAAGGAAGCGATCGACCGTCTGGTGCGATCGGGTCACATCGAACCGGCCCAGACTCTTTCTAATTTTCTTTTAGAGAAGGGAAATCTCTCCCTTCAAGAGCGTCGGGAGATTTCCGAACAGGTGAGTCAGTACGATCGCGATTGGCGGCTCACGGTGGAGCGCTATATCCATGACAAGCAAGCTTTTCGGGTAATGTACAAAAATTCTCAGGGACAGACCCTAGAATTTACCGTTCGCTCTGCCGAGATCATGTTTCGGGAAAAAGAATTCTATCTAGAGATCTGGTGTGAAGAAACGGTCGATCTGCCAGAAGAAGATCAGCGAGACTTTCCCGAGCTTGTTCACAATCGCTGTCTTAAATTCTCTCGTATTCAAAGCCTGATCCCGATCGAAGAACAATGGCGAGACAGTCTCGATTTTATAAAAGTACAATTACAATTAGAAAAAGACCTCGTGAAGGCTTATGAAAGGAAGGCAAGGGATATCGACGACCGAGAGATAAACGGGAAAAGGATTATAACCCGTAAAGTCTCTAGTCATTTTTGGTTAATTCGGGAGATTTTACCCTATGGAGATCGCTGTATTGTACTTACACCAGAGCCATTACGCAACCGGATCAAACAAATGTTATTAAATCTTCATCAACAATACGAATCGGGGTAAAATGTGCGATCACTGGTCACAAGAATCGGTTATATCTGGACTTCCCTGTTGACAAAAGGCCATAACCCTTACTGTAGGAGAAAAAGAGAATTTCCGATTCCCCGTCACTAGGTACGAATTAGGGAAACCCCTGATCAATCCAACGACCAAAGTCCGAAAGCTACACACGAAAAATTTCTCTTGATTCCGTTTCAATCATCAATCCCTTAATAAGAATTGATAGGATGAGCATCCTTTGACGGTCAAAGATAAACCCGATGAAAATCTATCAACCTGTTCAATATCGGTCATGAAAGCCAAATTTGTTTTAAACTCGCTCAAATCGGATCGAAGGGAATTAGACGTGAATCTTCTCCTCGTTTCTGGAATTGGCTTGGGAATTACCCTAGCCATTTACGCTCTGCTATTTCCCGTCAAAAATACTTTTATCGGGATTTTATTGTACGAGCGGGGATTCACTCAAATTCTCACGATCGCCTTTGCTGGAATTGTGGCGGCTTTGACCCTGCTGAAATTTTTTAAGCTTCAAAAAGAAGCGCGAACTTTAGGGGAAGAACTGATTCCATCCAATATATCCCTTGAGGATCCGACAAGCAATCAGGTGATCAATCTGCAACAGAATCTAGCAAAAGAGAAGGGCTTGCTGGCCCGTCGTTGTAGTCGGGTAATCGCCGTGTATATTACCTCTGGTAATCGTCAAATCGCTAACGAGTTCTCTTTAGAAGATTCGGCTTTTTATCATAGTGCCTCCGAGTCTTCCTATACCATCCCCAAGATTTTAGTTTGGGCAATTCCCCTACTGGGATTTATCGGCACGGTGTTCGGCATCAGTGCTTCGGTGGGGGGATTTACAGGATTTCTGGAAAATGCCAGCGATATCGACCAAATTAAAGAGGGTATCGGCACTGTGACCCAAGGATTAGCGATCGCATTTGATACCACTCTTTTAGCTTTATTTATGAGCGTATTGGTGATGCTGCCTTTGGTGATGGTCGAGCGTTTAGAATCCCGTCTGCTGCTGGCGATCGATATCTACATCAACGATAAAGTATTACCACGATTACAAGATAAAAGTAAAGGAAACGCGACCATTATCGGGGAAATAGTCGAGCAAGCGGTAATCAAAGCCGTCCGACAAAATTTCCCAGCCCCCGAAACCTTGATCGAACCAGCCAAACATTATGCAGAACAAGCGGCGGCAGCATTGGCAAAAGGGTTCACGCAAGAAGTAAACGGCATACGAGAGGCCGTTGCTCAAACAGTTCGAGAAATCCAGACGGTAAGGGAGACAGCAACTAAAGAACGTCAGGAGTTTTTGACCTTTCTCGGTGAGCAGATAAAAATACAGCGAGGGCTAATAAATGAGATTAAAATAACCGTCAAGGCCATCCATCAAAATCATCTAGCGGTAGCCGATGGATTTAAAGAACAAGCTCTGGTGGTCGGTTATAAATTGGAGGCGGCGGCCCAAGCCTTAGAACAAAGAATAAGCAGTTTGGAGAAATACGCGGCTCAAATCAGTGAGATCGACAGTTTACAGCGTAGTTTAGACGATAATCTCCGCAATCTCAAAGAAAAAGCCGTTTTAGAAAGTGTTTTAGCGGAAATTCAGACTAGCTTGGAGCGGTTAAGACCGACATTAGACCAACTGAATAAGCCGCGCCGGATTCTACTCTTAGAACAGGAAGATGAAAGGACTTAAATTATGCCTAGAGCGATGCGTAGCCGACAATCTATACAGATAGATTTATTTCCATTTTTATCGATCCTAGCCTGCACGATAGGCAGTCTTATTCTCCTGATTATCGTGCTTACTTCCGAGATTATCGGCAGCCAAAAGCAAGTAACAATCGTGGCCAAGAGCGATAACGGTTTGAATCGATCAAAACAGCCCCTTTATATCGAGTGTCAAGCCGATGGTGTAATTTTACATCCCAAACAAGTTTTTGTAGCTGCCTCCGTTTTGGAAAGTGAGTTCTCACCACTGGGAATATTACTGAAGAAAATCGATCCTAGTCAAGAATATCTCATCGTTGTGGTCAGACCGGACGGAATCGATACCTTTAAAAGAGTTAGAAGTTTGGTCGAGGGAAGGGGAATAGATATCGGTTACGAACCTTTGGATAAAGATTGGAAGTTAAATATAAAATCGGAAGCAAAAAATTGATTGGAAAAATAAATGAGAAAACTGAGAAAGTATAATCGTTCAAGTTTGCCGATAGGTAATCTTGATTCATTCCTTGACATCATGACTAATACAGTAGGAGTTCTGATGTTTGTCAGTTTATTTATCACTCTGGTAGCCGTACAGTCGGGAACCACTATCCGAACGCCTCTAGTCTCTCAAACCGAAAAAAAACCTCATCTTTTTGAGGTGGCAGATAACCACGTTAGTTATCTAGATACCGAGATGATTTCTGGACAAATTGAGGATTTTGTTAAAACCTTACCTACCTGCACAGAACCGATCGAGCCTTATTACTATAGTCTAGAACAATTAACGGCATATATAGAAAAAATGCGCCAATATAGAAGTTGTGTTGAGGAAAAAGTCAGTAAAGTTAGGGAATTTAGACCACAAACCGATTCCTATCAAGCTCAACTAATAGACATCGAATCATTTGCTTGGCAGTACCAAAAACTTAATAAAAATGTGGGAACAGCCAACGAGCAGTTATCGAAAACTGATTCTCGGTTTAAGGAAATTATAAGTGGTCTCAATCCCGAACAAGATTACATCGCTTTTATCGTCAGACCTGATAGTTTTCCTACTTACAGAAAAGCGAGAGAAATCGCTTGGAAAAAGGGATTTAATGTCGGTTGGGAACCTCAAAAATTAGAACAATCGATTATCCTAGGATCATCGGGCAGAACTATCGGCGTTCAGTAGCTTCCACCTCTCGACACAATGTATCATGCTCTGGCAAAAATGTTATTTTTCGGTAAAATAGTTTCTTATGGAATTTAACGATGAAAGAACCGAAAATAGCGGTGAATTGGTCTCTGTCGGTGGGAAGCTTCCCCTATTGCGAGAATTGAGAACCTCACAACTGTTAGATTTTTTTGTTGCCTTGAGTGCTAACAAGGAAAAAAATCTCAGGAAACGGATCAATCAATGGCTTTATCCTAAAACCAGGCCGGGATTCTACATGGAGATCAAGCCGAACCTGCATCTCGCCTACGCCGATCAGAGGGATGGTCACGGCACTCAACACTGGTGGCGGTTGTTTTTCGATGAGCATTGGCAGGAAAGGATCGAGCAAATCGTCAGGGGAAGTGCCATCGTCGTCGGTCGGAGCAACAATGGAACGACCGAGTGGGGCGGGATGTACTTCCGATCGCCCGTGGAAGTAAAAATCGCTGAAGCTTTGGATAGAAGGGGTTTGTTATTTTTCGGCAATGCGAGGGGGCGGATAGGTGGTCAGGGTTCTCCCCTCTCGGCATCTACCATGACGGGAAGACTAGAGATAGATTTCTTGGTTTTTCAAAAAGGCAAGTGCATCAGCTTGGAAATCGATGGTAAACACCATCAAGAAAATGGCCAGACCCATCGCGACTACATAAGAGACCGGTTGCTTTTACGAGAAGGAATCGCCACCGCAAGGTTTACAGCCCAAGAATGTATGCAGTCCCCCGACACGGCGATCGAGGAGTTCTTGAATCTGTTTTAACAGCTTCCATATAGAGTAGGTTGAAAATGCAACAACCATCGGGTCCGGCATGGCCAGTAAACGATCGCTTTTTAGAACTCCGTTGTCGCTGGTTGACCCTGATCGGGGAACACCTGCAAGATGATCGAGGACAACTATTAGAATACTGGCGGGTTGAAAAAGCTGATTCCGTCATTGTTCTGCCCGTTCAAAACTCGATGATACTGCTGCCCGCTCCCAGTTATCGCCCCGGACTGGGACAAACAACCCTCGATTTCCCTGGTGGTCGGATTTCCGAGGGGCAAGACCATCACGAGGCGGCGTTGATGACTCTAAAACGAGAATTAGGAATTGAAGCGACGGCAGTGACCCGATTAACTCCCCTAAATAGCGAGGGTTGGGCAGTAAATAGCTCCTTTTCCAATCAGAAACTTTACGGTTTTACTGCCGATATCGACGGCGGGCTATCTACCAGCGAACTATTGACCTATCCAGCTAATTCAATCGGAGTCAGCGATTTGTTGAAGTCCCTCACCTGCCTGCAATGCCGCGCCGTCCTGCTGGAATGGTGGTTAAATCAAACTCAACTTTAGCGTAACCCCACGTCTTCCGTCGCTATCGCCAGTCAATAGGTAGTACAAACTTATCCCCTAGCAAAACGTAATTTTCATGATTTAGCTTCCTTTTTTTTGGGTTTACCGATAATGTTTATAGAACATAGGTTGAGTTAAAGCATGAAACCCAACGCCTATTCTACACCTTCTCAACAGGATTTAGTATAACTTTTGGATATGGATAAAGCTGGTATTCCTATTACTTCGCTTCAAATAATTTACAAATCTCTTGAATAGAAATAAAGATACCGAGAACAGCAGCTAACAAAAGAAGGATTTGACTATCCGAACCAAGGCAATTCTGAAAATTTTCATCAGTTAACACTTTATAGACCACCTTAGATATTGCCAATACAGCCGATAAACTTAACCCAGAAACGAAAAGAATTTCTAGATAAGATTTATTGTTTCCTCGTCTTGGCTGTTTTTTTGTAACCAGCGCCACGCTTGCGGTAATAACCAAGGTTCCGATTAACAAAAGAAAGTTTTCAATGTTAACAATCTTCATCAAAAATTTATGCTGATTTTGCTTTCCTAAAGGTAATATACCATCCGCAGCCAGCCGCTAATATCGCACCAATAACCGCACCGTAAACTCCCGCAATCGATCCCCCTAGGGCCGCACCTCCCACCGTTACCACCATCAGGCGATCGGCTTTATCCCAAAATCGAGGGGAATCAGCACCCTCGCGATCAAGGGGGATCCCCCCGCCTGTCGGCACCCCCCTTATCAAGGGGGGCAGGGGGGATCCAGCTAATTTTTGGGCAGTTTTTACCCAATCTTGGCTAGGAATAACATCATTAATAAATAGGGACTCGAAATCTAAACTATCGGGAAAAATGACGCTTAAACTTTTGGCGCATTCTTGGTTAGCATAGGCTGCGTCTAATTCTTCGATCGCTTTTTTATAAGCTTTTTCTAGGGGGGGAAAATCCTTGACAAGTTGCCGCAATTGTGTTGCTGCCTGGGGTTGTTCTTCCCTTAATAATCGTTCAATTTCTTTGAGCGATCGCTGTAGATATTCTGGCAAGGGTTCAGTCTGCTGTGCGAGGGCGATTAGCAGCGCTTCAAGATCGATAATTGTTTTGGGAATTTCCATAAGTTAGTCCTGTCCAGTCAGGGTATAGGCCGCCCAATGGTAAGGATCACTATATTCTGTTAGCTGATCTAGCCCTATTGTACTGCCTTCCTTTAAAATATTCGCCGCCCGCGCCTCCAGTCGATCGACCCATTCCCTTAGGTCGGGAAGTTGTCCAAGTTGCTCGATCCAGTTAGCTAGTTGCTGCCAAGTGATATTTTTTAACCAATTTTGTGTATTTTTCAGAGCTAGGGCCGGGGATTCACCCGCTAATAATCTTTGATAGAAGTTAACCATAAACCAAGCGCTAGAAATCTCCTTCACCGGCCAGAGGGTACTGACCACATTAGTCGCACCGGCTGCCAAGAAAGCACTGACGAGGCCGACGTATTCGGTAGTAATGCCATCCTTACCGGTGAGAGCGGTTTCACAGGCAGCCAGACAGACGAGACGGTAACTAGAGAGGTTGAGCTTGTTGATATCCCGGACAGTTAATAAACCATCGCTAAGGGCGATCGCAGACTCCTGGGGACGAAAAGAGTCATAAAAGCCGTGACCAGTGAAATGAAAGGTTTTATGGGCATTTTCGAGGGCTTTGCGGACGTTTTCCCGTGATGCCTTTTTCGGGCTAATTCTCTGGCTCGGTTGCAGGATATGGCTAATAATCGCTGATTCCAGTTGGGCGAAATCCATGGGTTTTTGTTCCGTTTTGGGGTCTTCGACGCTGAGGAGGGGAGAATAGGAGGAATCGCCGGACTGGGGACGCAAACCGACCTGAGCAGAGGGGAGATAGGTGGCGGTGTATTTTTCGGGGAAGAGGGTATGTAGGGGGAAGCGGTGCAGATCCCGGTGGGGGATGAGAATCAGGGAATCAACGGAAACCGGCAAAGGTTCGAGAATTTTATCGATCTGTAAAATCCGCTTTAATTCGGCAAAACGGCTGTTAAGTGACAATCTCCAGGGGTGATTTTGTTTATTCTCGGTTTCTTTTTTACTGGCATAGTCAAGGTATTGTTTATCCCATTCAGTTAACCAAGTCCGAAACTGTCGCGCTGGTTGACGGCGCTGTTCTGGCTCGACAATGACGGGATCAGCCTCTGGGGTGATAATAAAGGTGGTGAGATTGTCCTCGCTGAGATACCAGTAAATAATCGCCTTATTCGGACCGGTCAGGCTTTGGATAGTGGCATAATCGGGACTGGTGGGGTTTTCTTGCCAATTATCGAGAATCCAAGTCAAACAACGATTTTTATAAAATTCTGCCTGTTCAATTGCGTCTAGAGGATGATTTTCCTCGATCAGTAAATCGATTTCTAGGTGACTAAAACTGCTGAATTTTGCCTCAAAAGCCGGTTTATCGCGTTTTTGGGCGCGTAGTCGGGTGAAAAGGTGGCGCCCCTGTTGTTGATAGAATCGCGCTTCAGGGATTTCCTGTAGGGAAAGATGAGCGCGGATCAATCCTTGCAGAATTTCTAAATGATCTTCGGGGAAGTCTTTTTCGCTGAGAATCGGTAAAGCGATTTGATAATGTCGGATTGCTTCGCGCCAATAGGGACTAGCTTTCTCTTTATACTGGGAATGTTCCAGATAAGCTTCCCCTAGATAGCGATAAATTTGCCCCCACGGAGGCGATCCTTGAATGAGGTGGGGAAGTGCCTCCCGGAGGGCGAAAATATGGGGTTCTCGGTCATTAAGGGCTACTATCGGTTTACGATAAATGAGAGCTTCTAGACTAGGAGTAGAAACGCGATTTTTACTCAGAAAACAAACGGCCGTCCCTCGGTTGTCCCAAGCTTGATGGTAATCGGGTTTAATTTCTAAAGCTTGATCCCAGGATGCGATCGCTTCTTCTAATCTGCCTAAATTACCTAACGCAATCCCTCGGCTGTTCCAAGCTTCATGGTCATCGGGTTTAACTTCTAAAGCTCGATCGTAGGAT
Organism: Microcystis sp.; assembly: GCF_048564745.1. Lineage (NCBI taxonomy): Bacteria > Bacillati > Cyanobacteriota > Cyanophyceae > Chroococcales > Microcystaceae > Microcystis > Microcystis sp. The sequence continues at coordinate 1,566 of NZ_JBLZRT010000171.1, read as the reverse complement.
GCGATCGCTTCTTCAAATCTGCCTAAATCAGCTAACGCATTCCCTCGGTTGTACCAAGCTTGATGTAAATCGGGTTTAAATTCTAAAGCTCGATCGTAGGATGTGATCGCTTCTTCAAATCTGCCTAAATTACCTAACGCAATCCCTCGGTTGTTCCAAGCTTGATGTAAATCGGGTTTAATTTCTAAAGCTCGATCCCAGGATGCGATCGCTTCTTCTAATCTGCCTAAATTAGCTAACGCATTCCCTCGGTTGTACCAAGCTACATGGTCATCGGGTTTAATTTCTAAAGCTCGATCAAAGGAGGCGATCGCTTCTTCAAATCTGGCTAAATCAGTTAACGCAACCCCTCGTTTGTACCAAGCTTGATGGTCATCGGGTTTAATTTCTAAAGCTCGATCATAGGAGGCGATCGCTTCTTCAAATCTGCCTAAATGACCTAACGCAACCCCTCGGATAAACCAAGCATCAGGGTAATCGGGTTTAATTTCTAAAGCTCGATCGTAGGATGCGATCGCTTCTGCCAATCTGCCTAAATCAGCTAACGCAACCCCTCGGTTGTACCAAGCTTGATGTAAATCGGGTTTCATTTCTAAAGCTCGATCCCAGGATGCGATCGCGCCGAGAAAATACCCATTCATGTATTTCTGGTTTCCTTGCTCAAACCAGAATGCGGCATCCTGAACCACTTCCGTTAAATCCGTCTCCTTTGGGCATAGATTTTCCCCCTCCACACCGGAAACATCCCTCACCGCGTCGCGTAACTGGAGGCTAATCCGTTGGGATACTTCCCCCAGATTTCCCGTCATCACCTTGCCTAAAGCCGCCAGATCCCGCCCTAAAGTTTGATAATCTTCCGGATACTGTAGCCATTCCTCGCTTTTGACCCCTAACCACCGCGCCAGCTTTTTATCGTCACAATGGCGACTGTATAGCCATCCCCGTAATCCGCCGGTAGTGGTTCCCGCCGCCACCTGCTCGAATAACCCCATCAATATCCCTTCATATTCCCCATCGCTGGGTTCTGGAGGAGTATTTTTGACTTCTTTGGGGTTAATTGCCTTCGGACTGGCAATAAAGAGCGATTTTAGCCAATTCCAGAGCTTTTTTAGTAGGGATAGCATCGGAGAAAGGGGGAAAGGAAGATAAGGAAATTATATCTCTACTGCCGAAAGTCGTCCCTTTCGGGGTTCATACTCGTCCTAAAAGGGGAAATCAGCAATCAAACTTCTGAAAATACCCTAGCGATCGCTATCTTCCAGCGAGCGAGCCAATTCTAAGACCTGTTCGAGAGATAATCCCAGAGAAGCGGCGATTTCTTGGGGATTAACCCCCGCTCGCAATAATAAGGGAACAGAAGCCAATTTTCCGATGATTTCCCCTTCTTGACGACCTTCTTGGCGACCTTCTTGACGACCTTCTTGACGACCTTCCTCTAGGGCCTCCTGAAACACACGCGTCTGTCTTAACTCGCTTAAACTAAACATAGCTTCTATCTCCTTTCGATTAATCTGCGGCAACTTGTAAATCAAAATCGTCTCTATCAATTCTAAAAGTTCCTGTTGG
>NZ_JBLZRT010000170.1:0-31014 GCF_048564745.1 Microcystis sp. | reverse complement strand
ATATCAGCCAGACTTGGAAACTATCTCATCAAATTAGTTCCCCCATAGAACCTCCTTGAGCCATCTTGCACACTTTTCTCTTTTTGTCAAATTTTATGTTAAGAAAGATGTGACTAATGGATAGCTTGATAAGGGGGGTGTCTGATAATTTTTGACAACTACAGCTATTTTCTTGATTTACTGGCAAAAACAAATCTCCAAAAAACTCTAATTCTTATGAAAGCAGCCCCTAGAAAATACCGATTTTTTGGGTACATTTTCTTAAATTTCTGTCTAACAATTCTTTTCTCCTCCATCGTTCAAGCTTCTACGGGAAGCACTATCGATAGGTGGCAAGCTTCTGCGTTAACCCTTTTAGGATTAGTCGCCTTTGCTTTATTTATCTATCTGTTCCTTGTCATCTTTGTCCCGGAGAGATTCTAATCATGAGTTTTGCACGCGAGGCCGGTAGAGCCATCCGTTCTACCCTAGTTCTCTGGGTAATTACCGCCCTGATCTATCCTTTTGCGATGATCGCCATCGGTCAAATTCTTTTTCCCTGGCAAGCGAACGGGAGTTTAATTACCAATAATCAAGGTCAAGTGGTGGGTTCGGCTCTAATTGGGCAACCTTTCACCGGCGATCGCTATTTTAATAGTCGTCCGAGTACCACCGCCTACAGTACGGCCGATCCGAAAAACGATCCTAACAAAGTCCTGCAAACCGGAATTTCGGGGGCGAGTAACCTAGCTCCCAGTAACCCCGCATTGATCGATCGCATTAAAGGAAAACCCGATTCCGATCTGGCAAAAGCTATACAGGGGGAGATTCCCCGATTGGAGAAAGCGGCAATTAAACCCACCGCGGATCTGGTGTACACCTCCGGTTCGAGTCTCGATCCCCATATCACCCCGGAGTCCGCCAGAGCGCAGATCGAGCGGGTGGCGCGGGTGCGGGGATTACCGACGAATCAAGTGGAGATCCTCGTTATCAAAAACACCGACGATCGCTTTCTCGGCATCTTCGGCGAACCGGGGGTTAACGTGCTGAAACTGAATCTGGCTCTAGATGCGATCGCCAATACCCAATCGGGTTTCTGATACTAAATCCGTTGATTATAGGCTACATATCAGGACAGGCATGAGGCATGAGGCATGAGGCAAAAGGGGGAATAAAAATCAGTTTTTAATAACAGGATTTAGGATCATACTAAATCCTGTTTAAAAGGTATAGGGAAGTGGTAAGTGGAAAGAGAGAGTTTGCCTTTAAAAACACCAACTTAGTGGATTTACAAACATGGGATGCAGCCGCTAAAAAACTAACTGGGAGAGGATGGTTTAGCTGATCTTACCTTGATATTCACATTGAAAACCTTCATCGCGCCAAGCTTCCAAATCAACGGAATTTAAGGGAATGACTTGCCAACAGGGGGGATAGATTAATTGTCCGACAAAAGCCCAAATTATACTTCTAGTCACATCTAAACCAGTTTTTAGCTTTGATTCGTGATTACCCGGAATACCAATTTCTCTGACTGCATCGATTTCTACTGCTATACCGTGGGATTGCAAGTGAATTTCTGCTAACCATTTAGCGCGGGGTAAATGAGTAGGAGAAGTGACAACTTTTACTTTATGTACTCCCCATTGTTTTAAAATTGGCACGGCAAAGAAAAAATTGCCGAAGGTAGAATCGGCACACTTTTCTAACCAGACGTTAGTTTTTGGTGCTTTTGCCCGTTCAAATAGTAATAAAATACAGGGATCTTTCGAGCCTTGGGAAATCAAAATCGGTATATTGGGGTATTGCTGGGCCAGATTAGCTGCATAAATTTCCCGACGAATGCTGCCCCCCAAAACTAAGATAGCATCAATGGGTTTTTGTTGATTAATTGGCAAGCGGACGGCTAAATTAATCGCTAGATTAAGGATAATAAACCCAAAAACCAGAATCAGAGTTAGTTTTAACCATCTTTGCCAATTTCGGTGTTTACGCACAAAATTTTTCGATTTTTTCCCCATTGTTTAGAGATGGTGTAACAATTGTGCTTTGATAATTTTTTCTGCGGGGTTGAGTTTGACTAATTGTGAACCTGTCCCGTCTTTACCCGTAACTGTCACAGTCTCTACCTCTAAGGGTAGTTTTCGATTCTGATTGGTACTTAATAACACTATACTCCCCTCCCGGGCCGCTACCATGGCCGCTAAACTATCCTGTTTGTTAACGAATTGTAAAGCGGGTGAACCAAGATCGCCTAATTGTGATAAGCGTAAATTCTCGATCGCCAGTCTTTTCCCGTAACCTAATCCCGAAATCAGCAGCAGATTTTGCCGATGGGGGAGAGAAACACAGCCGGCTAGATGTTCCCCGTAGCGCAATCGCAAAATTGCTAAACCCTGAGCGGATTTACTCATCATTGGCAATAATTCCTCGCGCACGGGATAACGCAACACCCGACCGCTACTGGTGGCGATCGCTAAGTCCAGACCCTCGTGAGTAAAAAGAGCGGCATATAGGCGATCGTCTTCTTTCAATTTCATCAGGGACAAACCCCGACTACCAACCCCCTCTAATTCATCGATGGGAAGTCGCTTTATTCGCCCCTGTTGACTCAGTAAAAGCAATTCTTGATTTTTTTGAGGTTCTGTCAAGAAAAATTGATTTAACACGGCTTCTGAATCTTTTTGGGCGGTTTTGGTCAGCAGACTGGAGATTAACACTGGTTGATTGTCTTTTGGAGGAACTTCCCGGGTAGCAATCGGGTAAGCTTTGGCATTATCGAGGATAACTAGAAAATTTTCCCGTTTTTCGATCGCCTGTTGATAGATAATTAAACCCTTGTCCGGCGCTCGCTCTTCCGCTGTCGTCCAACTAATTTTATCTTCGGCATCAAGCCATAAAATCGCATTTTCTGGGGGTTCTTGGGGCGTAAATAGGCTTAAAATCGGTTCGTTCTCACTGTCAGATTTTTTCTTAACTTTATTCTCCTGTTTTTTAACTTCTGAGTTGAATGGGGGTGTGGGGTGTGGGGTGTGGGGTGTAGGTAAGGAAACCTCTTTCATCTGTGGGGGTGAAAATTTTTTCATCGGGACTGTCTCCTGTTTTTTAACCACAGAATCCTGTTTCTTCCCTGCTGTCTCCTGTCTCCTGTCCCCCGACTTGCCGGTGCGAATTTTTGTCCGTCTGCTATCGGCGAATTTTTTCTTTAAAGAGCGCAATTCTTTTTTCAGAGACTTGAGAAACTCCTGACGGTTATGGAGGAGGGTTTCTAACTGTTGAATTTTTGTTTGTAATTCCGTCGCTTCCGTCTCTAACTTTTGTCTTTCCAAACCGGTTAGACGACGTAGGGGCATAGCCAAGATAGAATCAGCTTGAGCGTCACTAATGCCCAATTCTGCCTGAAAACGATACTTAGCCGTCGTCCCATCGGGAGCATTTTTGAGAATATCCACCACTCGATCGATATTCTGCAAAGCTAATAATAAACCCTCCACTAGGTGTAAGCGATCGCTGGCCTGTTGCAACTCATCGCCATACTGACGGGTGAGAGTTGTTTCTCGAAAGCGCAAGAATTCCTGTAAAACTTGTTTTAACGATAACTGCCGGGGTTGATTATCGACCAAAGCGAGGATAATCGCCCCGAAATTAGTCTGTAGGGCCGTTTGTTGGTATAAAGCCGCCAAAACCTGCTGCGGTTGACTTTCCCGCTTTAATTCAATCACCACCCGAATGCCTTCGCGATTGCTTTCATCGCGGATATCGGCAATTCCCTCCAATTTCCCTAAATTAACTAATTCGGCGATTTTTTCAATCCATGCCGCCTTATTCACCTGAAAAGGCAACTCAGTAACCACAATTGCCGTCCTTTCCCTTCGGCGCTTGCCCTCAATGATAATTGTTTCAGTTTTCGCCACTCCGCGCACGGGAATAATCCCCCTACCGGTGCGATAAGCCTCGCGAATGCCGGTATCATCTAAAATCTCGCCTCCCGTGGGAAAATCGGGCCCGGGGATAATTTCTACTAACTTTTCCTCGCTTAAATCGGGATTATCAATCAAAGCGATTAAACCTTCCACCACTTCCCCCAAATTATGGGGAGGAATATTAGTCGCCATCCCCACCGCAATACCTGAACAACCATTAAGAATCAGTATCGGTAACTGAGCGGGTAAAACAACGGGTTCCTGTTGAGAATTATCAAAATTACTGCTAAAATTAACGATAGCATCGCTAATTCCCCCTAAAACCGCCTGATCACCGATGCCGGCCAAACGGGTTTCTGTATAACGCATGGCCGCCGGGGGGTCGTTATCGATCGAACCAAAGTTACCATGGCCCGATAAAAGTGGGTAACGACTGGAAAAATCCTGTACCATACGAACCAGTGCCTCGTACACTGACTGATCACCGTGGGGATGATATTTACCCAAGACATCCCCCACCACCCGCGCACATTTGCGAAAGGGGCGATCGGGAGTTAAACCCAGTTCGTGCATAGCGTATAATATGCGACGATGGACTGGTTTTAGTCCATCCCGTACATCCGGCAAGGCTCGCCCCACGATCACACTCATGGCATATTCTAGATAGGAGCGTTCCATCTCTTGGTGTAAGGCCGTGGGTATAATTTGACCACTAGCTAAGAAATCCAGTTGTTTGGCCATGAGTCTCTCGTTTTCAATCTGTCTAGCTGTGAATCATAAGGCATTTTGCCCGTTTTAACCTTGTTTATCCCTGAGCATCCCTATGACGACTGTTTTGATTGTAGAAGACGACCCGATTAATTTTCGCGTTTTTGCCAAAATTTTGACCAAACGAGGTGGTCTAGAGGTCAAAGGGACTGAAGATGTGGAAGAAGTGCTTCGTATTGCTCGGGATAAGGAAGCGGACGTGATCTTAATGGATGTCTCCCTCTCCCATAGTGTCTATGAAGGGAAAGCGGTAGATGGCATTAAAATCAGCCAAATTCTCAAAGCTAACCCCGAAACCGCCGATTTACCCGTTATTCTCGTCACCGCTCACGCTATGGAGGGCGATCGAGAGAATTTTCTCAAGCAGAGCGGGGCCGATGGTTATATTTCTAAACCGGTGGTTGATCACCAAGCTTTTGTTGATCAAATTTTGGCGATCATCGATCGGGATTCGGTCTAAGCTTTGAGTCTTCTTTTGTTAGTATATCAGTATTTATCTAGACCAGCTGCTTTCAGTTTACCCCTAACAGCTATCTCCCTAATCCTCCACTCTGCCATAGATGGCGTAGGCTCGATCGAGCGACCAGGCCCACATCTGATCCCCTAGGGAAAAATGCCACCATTCCCCCTTATGTCGGCTAAATCCCGCCTCCTCCATCACTTTAGCCAATAAAACTCGTTTTTGATGATAGCTCTGTTCTCGTGGGCTTTTTGCGGCGATATAATAATCGGGATGCGATCGCTCTCCGATCTCATCGATTTCTCCCCCCATGTCGATGGCTTGTCCCTTCTCGTCCACTAGGGTAATATCGATCGCCGCTCCGGTACTATGGGGAGGCGGGGTGGCGGCATTATCGCTGGGAACCGCCCAAATAGTGTAAACTTCTGTTAAAATCGCTTGACTTTCTGCCTCTGATAGTTTCTCTTTGGCTAATCCTCTTGTGTCTAGGAGAGTCTGAAAAGTATAATCGACCATAAATTGTTGCACTTCCACCGGTCGATAGGCATCAAAAATCAAAATTTGCCAACCGGGTTGATAGACTTGCAGACGGTTTTGAGCATCAATCAGGGGATTTAACACCCCTTGTCGCAAAAAATAGGGAGATTTACCCCGATAATTAGCTCCTAATTTCTCGTAAGCATGGGGAGAAGGGATAACAAACTTATCTGCGGGTATAGGTACTAGGGGTTCCCCACATTCACGAATAGGAATTTTTTGGTAGGGTTTCATCGCATCGTCGGGAAATGGTAATTTTATTGATGGTCAACTCGATCGCCAGTTTACGGGTAAAATAAACCCGTTATTCCTCCTCCTCATCGGTTGTAGGGAATTTCATACTGGCCCAAGTTAACTGTTTTTGCGGGTCTTTTTCCGGTTCACTAAAACTCTCCTTGAGTTGTTCTTTCACCTGAGCAATATTGCCACTTTGAGCGGCATTCTTTAGATCATAGACATAACGAGCATTTTCGATCGCTTCCTCTTTACTACGAGAACTAGACTCAAAGCATTTTTCTAGGTCTTTGTAAATACCCTTGCGAGAGATTTTTAGAAAATATTGACGTTCTGTATCGATAAGTTTAGCCAATAATTCTAGGTGCATGGAATCCTCGGCACAGATATCCGCGAGGATATCCCATTCTTCACTCCCCAAAAGATTATTATCCGCTCCCGGTCGCGGGTCTTGAAAAGTTTCTCCAGTCACTTGTTTATAAATCTTCGGTAATTGGTCATCAAATTCGTGCTTTTCTTCCCTCCAAATCCGGCGAATTTCGCTGAGTTCCTCCGTGGTAATTAGGGTAATATCTTTCATATCCTCTGGCGCATTAGTACGCACGCTCTCCTGGGCTTCTAATACCCTTCTCAGCCAATATTCCCGCCATTTTTTAGTATAAGGGCCGGGTATCGGTTCGATCTTGTCTGAACCAAAAAGTTCAACCTTGCCATAAATACGGCGAAAATCTCTCCTTTCTCTGTCGTTTTTTAAGTCTAATTCGTTGCGAAGGTCTAAAAGCGGTTGTAACCATTCTTTTTCCTCGTCATTCTGTATCATTGCCTCCATCGATTTATCTTTATTCACCATCGTACACACCCAACAACCAAAGCGCGAATCTCCACAGCTAGGAGTGGAAGTATCTACCACTAGGGGACATTCATTATCCGCAGTCGCTCCTCGATACATTGCTAATAATTCTTTGTTATCTCCTCCCCAGGGATTTTCCCACTGAAGCAGGTACATCCATACTTCATCAGTACGCCAATCTTCTATGGGAGTATAAATCAAAGAGTTGATTAAACGTCCATTGGGGCTTAATCTGTCACGAACTCTACCTATTTCATGTTTTTTCATGGCGATTGCTCGCGCTTGACTTTCAGCCTTCCTAATTCCTAGCACAACAATAGTTTCACAATGAACTCTGACTAAATTGCGAATAAAGTTATTGACAGGCTGAATTTTCATGCGATCAGTACACCAGCGAAAGCCGCGCCTTGGTGCAGGATATCCTTTTCCTATCAGACAAACCCAGAAAGTAGCGTCAACTTCAGGATGCAGTAGATGCGATTTAACAGGCATTTGTTGCTGTTTTGCCGCTTCTGTAAGCTGTCTAATACATCTGCGTACCCAAGTAGAAACAATTGGGTTTTCAACAAAAGTATCGGTAGTGATGACATGAATGGTTTTGTTTCGCTTCTCTAATGGTAAGGCGGCGATCGCATTCCAGATTAACTGCAATATACTTGTACTATCTTTTCCCCATGATACTCCCACAACCCAAGGAATAGTATCTGCACAGTATAATTCCTGTATTTCTTGAGTTAAATAATTTAAATCCTCGACAAACTCCGCAATAGTACGGATAGGCGACTTATCTGATTTGAGGGTATCTGTCATAAAAAGTCCGTATTTCTCTCCATACTGAGTGTCTCAAGGATGACTACAGAGTTTCGCCTAAAGATGAAGTATGACGGGATTCGGAATCACCCCTGGACGATCAGCTGCTGTTCCTTGTTCCCTATTCTGGCGTTTCCTATTCCCCAAAACGAAAACTTCATGCCTCATCATTAAGATAACTGATATAATATATGAGTATTGAGTGTTTTTTGGTGTTTTTTTTATTATGTCTGATATTGCACCTCATTCTTCAGATTTGACTCAACAACTGAATCAGGTACTGGAATACTACTTTTCTGAGCATTACAGAGAGAAATGCTATCTTGGGCTAGTTTTCCAACAAGGAAAACGAAAAATGGTTCAAATAAACGTTCCCGCTCATGATTTACCAACCTTGCTCCAAGCAAAGCCATCTACAGGGAACGATCCCGATTCAGGAAAAAATCGCCCAGAGGTTCAAGGACATACAGAGGAAGTTAAAGAATATATCCTTAAGCGGATTAAACAAGATAAACCATGGATTTTAGGAACTCTAACAGCTAATGTTGATCCAGAAAAAATTAAGCTGATCGATCTTGCTCGTGGGCTATGCTTGGTTGTAATTGGACGTGGAATCAAATTAGATATTACAGATGGTCAACATCGTAAACGCGCTATTCACGAATTGATTACAAATTCTGAGGGGGAACTAATCGGTGATAATGATTTTCCTATTACTTTGGTCTTGGAAGGGGATTTTAGACAATGCCAAACTGATTTTAGAGATATGGCTCAAACAAGACCTTTAGATAAATCATTACTCCTTTCCTTTGGTGAATTTGAAGGACGGGTGGGTATTACTAAAAATTTACTCTATCAAGTGTCTATGTTTGATGGTAAAACAGAAGCTATCAAAGATCAAACTTCGTTAAAAAAGAAACTTATTTATACATTTAACTATGTGGCTAAATTAGTAAGTTTAGCATTTGATAACGACATTAGTTCTGATTTAACAGAGATAAGCGTTGAAGAATCATCTGAGGCTTTATCTAAATGTTTAAATCAGTTTTTTCATGAGTGTTCTCAAACTAGAGAAATAGCGGAGAATAGCACAGATAAATTAACCGTTGATCAGTTAACTCAATTTCAGACAAGTTGTATTTTAGGACGTAGTGTAGGCTTAGAAATATTAGGATACTTGTTGCACGATATTTATGATGAAAATAACAACAGTTTTGATAGTGCTAAAATTTCATTGTTGGCTGGATTAGACTGGGCAACTGGTAGTGATCTTTGGAGTGGAAATGTCGTTAAAATAGATCCTAACCCTAAAAAGCCAGCAAATCCTTACAGAATATCTGCGAGCATGAATATGGTAAAACTGGCAGTTTACAACGTAAAAAATCGGCTAGGATGGGTAGAAAAATCTACAAGTTCTATGTTAGATTTTCAATGATCGAGCGCGGCTGACGAGCAATCACAAAAAGGTAGAATATATGTACTTAAAAGCGGGCTTGTGGGGGAGTAGTTAACCTAAATTAGGGCTGGCTGAATATCAGTGAAAGCCTTACCAGAAAAGTGTTTTGTTACTTTTTCAGCCAAAAAAGTGCCAGAAACAAACGTTGAGAAATCGATCCGAGGGACTCAAAACCCTGGCACTTTTATGAGCGAACGCCAGATAAAATTGAGAAACTAAGGGACGAAACTACCATTTTGCCAACTGTGTGGCTCCTAGATTCCCTCTGGGGAACTATACAGCAAACCCTAATTAAGTTTTCTTGATCGAGAAGAATATCACGATACTGGCCGGCAAGTTCTACATTGCCTGAGCGTAATGGATGCACCAAAACTTCCGTCAGCGTCAACGTAGAGGTAACAGCTAACTCTTTTGATAAGCGAAGTTGCTCGTCTGGGGTGAGATTCTCAACTTGCCAGCGAACATCTTGATAGGTAGTCATGCTCTTTACTCCCTGTTTCTTCCATTAATCATGTCATATTGCCCACAGATCACGGCTCCAAAAAGTAAGGTAAAATACCTCCATATTTGTCTATATCCGATCGCACTCCCATCCGTCGCTGTGCCTAGAGGTTTTTAAGTAGGTAGGCGTTAAAAGTTGTCAGACACCCCCCTTATCAAGGGGGGCAGGGGGGATCCCCCCGCCTATCGGCACCCCCCTTATCAAGGGGGGCAGAGGGGATCGAACCTAAAATACATTTCTAATTTAATTATAACCAGCTACTTAGCTTATAATCATTGACTTGAATCAATGACCATGGTGTGTTCCCCCAAATCGATCGCAGCAGCGGTAGGACTTACATTAGGGAACGAATCTTACTAAATCGGCGATCATACTATTCCCAAGTTAGAGTTATGCCTTCTAGGTTACATACTCTCTGGATAGTTTCCAGTTTACTCTCAGTCAATTTCCCAAATAGGTGAACTCTCATTTTATGCTTGGGATAATACTGTCCATAACTCTTGATTTGCCCGATCGCTGATTTCCAGCCTTTTGTATTTTTAACTTCAATTATTTCCGTATTAGTTAAGACATCTATTCTACCTACCTTATCAATGTAAACCTCGGTTTTTCCTCCTAATTCCCCAGCCAGTTTGTCCCGATACCAAGCCTCTGTCCCCTTTACAGGAGCATTTATCTCCGGCTCAATAACTATGCCATTAAGCTGATTAATAAAGTCCCGAATTGCTCCTCTTACTAATTTTTGAGCAGCATTGGGGGACTGTCTTTTCCGTTTAGCCATTCTTACTCAGTGAATAATTTAGAGATACCATACCCAGCCAAACCAATTACTGCTCCTACTGCCGCTACGGGAGCCATCGTCACTGCAACTGCCGTCCCTCCCACTGCTAATCCCATACCTCCAACCAATGCTGATATACCAGCTCCAGCACCCGCACCAATTGCCGCTGCTCCAATTGCCGTTGCGTCTTGTTCTTCTATTGCTTTTTTGGTTCCGTAAACTGCTGTGCCGACCACTGCTCCTGCTGCTGCTACTGGAGCCATACCGACTCCTAGAGCAGTTCCTCCCACAGCCAGTCCCATACCGCCAACTACTGCCGATGCACTAGCTCCAATGGCTGTACCCACTCCCACTGAAATCATTGCCTCTTGAACTTCTTCTGGCTTATTTTTGTCCGTCATTATTTTTTGCCTCATTAGCTTTGGGTAATTATGAAACTCTAGCATAAGACAGACAAGCCGTGAACCACAACAAGCCAGGCGTTAAGGCGCATAAGTGCCAGTCGGGTGCATACAGTTATTAGCTGGCTTCTGGTATTGCCAGCCACTGATTGTCTGAGATTTGCAAGTTTTTGAAACAACAGCGAAACGCTTTGCCTATCGGGCTGCAGGCATACACTCCGATTTGGCAATCGTCGGCTATCTTGTGTAAGTGTGTGATCCGCATTTGCAGCCAAGCCTGCCCATCATAAGAATTCTCTAGCAGAAAATCGCTCCCCCGTTTACTGATGCGATACCACATTTCGCGGTATCGTGAAGAAATGTCTTGCGTTGCCCAATCAGAATATCCCAAATTGGTCACCACAGAACCAAGCCGACTAGCTTGTTCGCTTTCATATTCCGTGGAAACTTTTATCCAATTCTGACTGTCAATCCGCACCATTAGGCCACATTGATCATATTTTTCCCGAGGCTGAAATTCTACTTGGGTCATTAGGGAAAAATCGCCAACTTGTCGCATCAATAAGCAATGCCCATCGTCTCTTTGAAAACCATAGTGTGTGTTTTGCCAAAAATCAGTTTTTTCATCTGTAGAAATTTCCAAGCCATTACCCAAACGATAATGCGTCGGCTCGTTGAGCCAGTAAAAATCATCTGACAATGCTGGCTGTAAAAAGTTTTCACTAAGTCGCATAATATCGCTCCTAATCAGATACATCGTGATATTACGAGGCCAGCTAACCATTGATTATACAGAAACTTTCCGAATAACCAGAGTAAGGATATGGGGAAACTTTCGGCATATGACCCCGTTTTGTGGATTTCTGACAATCAGCTGAGATACAAAGAACTTTTCAGCGACCCTATCACTAATTCTTCAATCTGACTGCACTTCGTAACAAAAATTTACAATTATTCGACGGCACTCGCACTCCCGTCCGTCGCTGTGCCTAGATGTTTTTAGCTTATTATCATTTGCTTAAATCAATGTTTAAGGAACACACCCTACCAGATCTGCACTGAGTTCCGTTGTTGCCTTGTTAGGATTAGGAGGATTAAGGTTAGTCTCTAGCCTGACCAAGCGAAAATAGAAATAGTAGGGTGAGCATTGCCCACCTTACCGCTTTTTCGGTCATAATAAATCCGAATTAGGGCGAACTGTAGTAGAATAGAAATCGAACCTCTTAAGCAGGGTTTATAAGGATGTCCAGACGAGACGATCTACATTTATCATTACGTCATACTTTAGAAAAAGAGGGTTGGAAAATCACTGATGATCCTTTAATTCTAACCTTAGAAAAAACCTTGCTTAAAGCTGATTTAGGAGCAGAAAAGTTTTTTGCTGCGGAAAAAGAAGAACGTAAAATTGCCGTAGAAATCAAAGACTTTGATACGCCTTCAGTTATCAGTGAATTAGAAAAAACAATAGGACAACTTCAATTATACCAATGGGCTTTAGATTCACAAGAACCTGAAAGAAAACTTTTTTTGGGCATTAGTCAAGCAGTTTATTTAAAACACTTCAAAAAAGCTATTTTCCAACTGGTTATTAAACGTAACAGAATCAATTTAATTATTTATAATCCTCAAAAGGAGATAATTTGCGAATGGATAACACAGTAAATTATGCCGATATTCTGACTCAAGTTATCAGAAAAGAATCGGCGATGCAACCTCGATTACAAACCCTTAAAATTACCCCAGTTTGTGATCCAGAATCAGGCAACTTTTTAATAATTATGACTGGTTGGGAAAAAGAAGCATGGACTAACACAATTTTATTTCACGCTCGTTTATTGAAAAATAAAATTGTCATTGAAGATGATAATCTTGAAGAAGGATTAACAACCACTTTAATTCAAGCTGGGATTCCCCCAGAAGATATTATTACTGGACTTTCCCTAGAGTAAGGCAGGCATTACCCACCTTAGCGATATCGCAATGAATGTTAGGAAAAATTATCTAAATGCTTCAATTCTATCTAAATAGACATTAACTAATTTATGTTCAATAACCAAAGCTTCAACTTCTGTCCAAATAGGAGCTAAAAACTGATGAAATTCTCGTTTTCGTATATTGCCAAAACGGAGATGTACTACTTTAGGTGCAAAAAAAATTAAGCATTAGTTGATCGGAAAAGTCTGTATCTTTCGTAACAATAACCAGTTTTTTATCCTTTGCATATTGCCAAATTTCCGTATCCCTTGGACTTCTCCCTAAAAATGATCGGTAAAGATGGAGTGAAGAGGATTTTAGCTGGTAAATTTTCATCAAAGAAAAAACCATTCATGCAATTTTTCTGACTTCATAGTGATTCGCCATCAATCTTGCTGCAAATTGCATACAGGCATAAATATCTTCTCGATTCAGAGAAGGATATTCTTCAATTACTTCTTCAATAGAATCCCCTGATCCTAAAAATTCCATAACTGTTTGCACCGGAATTCGGGTTCCAGCTATAACAGGTCTTCCATTACAAATATCTGGATGGATATGGATACGACTTTCCATTAAGGTTTTGTTACCTCTTTGATGACCTTAAGTAAACTTATTATACCCTTTCATGGTAATAGGTGAGGATGTTGGGGTTCCTGAAAATCGATCGCTGCAGCGGTAGGACTCGCATTAGGGAACGCACCCTACCATATCTGCACTTCGTAACAAAAATTTACAACCCCATCATAAGCGATCGCACTCCCGTCCGTCGCTGTGCATAGATGTTTTTAGCTTATTATCATTTGCTTAAATCAATGTTTAAGGAACACACCCTACCAGATTGGCGTACTGTTACAGAGCATCCAAAACCAAAACTTTTAAATCTGGGACAGCAGCTAAACGGGCATCATTGGTCAAGAAAAACATAGCACCTTCTCCCATAGCAGTGGCGATCTGGATTGCGTCTGGAGTTCGCAAGTTTTGTCTTGCTCTTAACTGGGCGGCAACTTCGGCAATCTCAACAGAAATAGGTACAGTAATTAAGTTTTCTTGATCAAGAAGAATATCACGATACTGGCAGGCAAGTTCTACATTACCTGAGCGTAATGGATGCACCAAAACTTCCGTCAGCGTCAACGTAGAGGTAACAACTTGAAACTCGCCTCGACTTAGCGCCCCAAAAAAGGCACGAACAAGCCCTAAATATGCCTGATTTTGCTCGATCAGGTAAATGAGTGGCGCGGTATCCAACCCCACAACTTGACCTTGCAGTTGCATCAGCCATTCCATGAGGCACGTTCCTGATTAACGTACTCTTGAGCATCAAGTCCATTCCAGATTTCTTTTCCTAGTCCTTCTAGTTCCATAATGCTATGCTTGGGCTTAACAAGCATAGGGCGACGAACCATTACAGCTAACTCTTTTAATAAGCGAAGTTGCTCGTCTGGGGTGAGATTCTCAACTTGCCGGCGAACATCTTGATAGGTAGTCATGCTCTTTACTCCCTGTTTCTTCTATTAATCATGTCATATTGCCCACAGATCACGGCTCCAAAAAGTAAGGTAAAATGCCTCCATATTTGTCTATATCTGATCGCACTCCCGTCCGTCCCTGTGCCTAGACGTTTTTAGCTTATTATCATTTGCTTGAATCAATGACTATGGTGCGTTCCCCAAAATCGATCGCTGTAGCGGTAGGACTCGCATTAAGGAACGCATCCTACTAGATCTGCACTACGTTTTTGGAGTAGTGCCATTCTTTTGCTTGCTCCTCACGAAGACTGCCTTATTTTTTCGCTGAATCTCGAATAAGTCAATAGCCTCGAACAGGCCACTCAACTTTGCATATCCGTAGTTGCGTGGGTCAAAAGATGTCTGATTTGCTATGTGTCCGCCAATCTCTGCCAAATTCGACCAACCATCATCGTCTAGAGTGCTAGAAACAGCGCCCCTCAATAAACTGATTAATTTGGTGTCTTGCTTCAACTCTTTACCAGTTTTCTTCACACTTGCAGAAACTTTGGAAGTCTCCTCAGAATTTACTGCTTGATCAATAGTTTCTAGGTATAAAAATGTTGAACACGCATAAACAAAAGGCAATGGTGTTTTCTTCTCGCCAAATCCATAGACTTTTAAGCCATTTGTCAAAATTCGCATCACTAAAGGAGTAAAGTCACAATCGCTCGACACGATTGCAAAAGCATCCAACTGTTGTGTATACAGCAAATCCATTGCATCAATAATCATTGCAGCATCAGTAGCATTTTTGCCCTTCGTATAGTCGAACTGTTGGACGGGGCGAATAGCGTATTCATGCAAACACTCCTCCCAGGCTTTCAGCGCAGGACTTTTCCAGTTTCCGTAAGCCTTACGAATATTGGCAACTCCATACTTTGCAATTTCAGAGATGATCGCCTCAATTTTTGATGCAGGGGCGTTGTCTGCATCAATCAGCAGCGCAATTTTTGATTCTGATTGCCGCATATTGCTCCAGGTGTGCTGATCACTTTAATTTTTGAACTCGAACAGACACTCTTCAAGTATGCCCCAACCGATAACCTAAGCCATCCAACTATTAATTATAAAGAAACTTTCCGAATAACCGGAGTAAGGATGTGGGGAAACTTTCGGCATATCACCCCGTTTTGTGGATTTCTGACGATTAGCCGAGATACAAAGAACTTTTCAGCGACCATAGCACCAATTATAATTCTTCGGGTAACTGAGCAGACTAACTAAAAGTTGCGATGGCGGAGCAAATTCTTTCTCTACTCTTGTACCTAATTCTTATTTTAACGGCTTTTTGGTTTATTAGCCCCCAAAAAAAGCCCCGTAGTCATCCCGCCTATCATCTTGCTTGTTTACTAGAAGATGCTCCTGAAAGCTCTTTAAAGGGTCAATTTTATCCCCTGGCTACTCCCTTGGCTACCCCGATCGCCTGTACTGTTCCCCAGGTGTGGCGCAGTGTATATAGGCAGTCTCTGGCAAAACCGGATGTTAACTATTGGCAATGGCGTGGTATGCCCGAAAATGAGCAGTTTTGTCGGGAATTACGGGAATTATTGCAATTAAATCCGGCTAGAGGTTACGCTAAGGAAATTCTGGAAAGTCTCGCCTTGGGTCAAGATCCTTTTTATCATCTCTACTGGGATCTAAAAGCGATCGCTAATGGTAACTTTAACACTATCGGGGCTAATAAACTAGCTGAGGGCAGATTCGCCAGGCGAGATTTGCGAACTCATCAGCAGATGCGGAGGGATTTTCGTCAATGGCATTTACAAGCTTGTGAACAGTTGGGAAAAGAGCGGGTTAAAGCGGTTTATCGGGTGTGTTATGGGGCAGATTGGTCATTAATCGCCCAAATTCTCTATCCTTCGCCCCGTTCCTTGGCCGTGATGATTATAGAGTCCGCTAATCCCGTTTGGTGGCGAGTTTTGGGGATTACTCCTTTTACCACGACTAGCCGGATTGAGAACAATTATAAAACTCTCTTGTGTTATTGGCATCCCGATCGCAATTCTCATCCCAATGCTACAGAAATCACCGCCCATCTTAATCGCGCCTACGATTGTTATAAAAGTTTTCAGGAGATGAGTAGTCAAGATAATGCACCTTTGTGGACGAAAATCCGTCGCTGGATTCCTTAGACTTGACTCTAGTTTTTCCCTTGACTTTTTCCTTAACGAAAGAATGTTAGTCTAGGAACAATTTATGACCACGCTTGCACTCTCAGGGTAATGAATCTAGTGCTTTTAAACAATCGCTACCAAATTGTTAGTATCCTTGCTAGGGGGGGATTTGGGGAAACTTATATCGCCATCGATACGAATATGCCTTCTCAACGGCGCTGTGTGATTAAAAAATTGCAGCCGGCTATTCAAAGTGAGGAGATGCCAGAATGGTTAAAAGAACGTTTTCAGAAAGAAGCAAGCGTTTTAGAGGAATTGGGAGAGCAAAATCGCCAAATACCCCGTTTATACGGTTATTTTGCCCAAGATAATCACTTCTATCTGGTGCAGGAATGGATTGAAGGGGAGACACTAACCCAAAAACAGCAACGACAGGGAAATTTATCCTCCTCAGCAGTGCAGAAGATATTGGAGAATTTACTGCCTGTTATTGATTTTATTCACAGTCGCCGCATTATTCACCGGGATGTGAAACCCGATAATATTATCTTAAGAAATAGTGATAATTTGCCCATTTTAATCGATTTTGGGGTAATGAAAGAGGCAGTCGCCACCTTACTCGATCCTACGGGAAAAAGTGCCTATTCGATCGCCCTTGGCACCCCCGGTTATATGGCTTCGGAACAGGCTGCCGGGAGACCGGTCTTTTCTAGTGACCTTTACAGCCTAGGCTTAACGGCGATTTTTTTATTAACGGGAAAAACGCCGCAATATCTAGAAACTGACTCGCGCACGGGGGAAATTCTCTGGCGACAGGAGGCAGAAAATGTTAATCCTAATTTAGCTATGGTAATCGATCGAGCGATCCGTTTTCATCCCCGGGATCGGTTTGCTACTGCGAGGGAAATGTTAGCAGCTTTGGCAGAAATATCCCCCGATTTGTCCACCCAACCAACTATCGCGGTTTCTCCCCATAGTCCCCGATTAAAGTCCTCTACACCCCAAAAACCAACCGTCTCCCCCACTGTGGTTATTCAACCCAATTCCGGGAAAAAAAAGAATCCTTGGCTGTGGATTTTGCTGATTTTTGCGGTGACAATTGGGGCTTTTGCCCTAGGATATCGGGGATTTATGGCTCTTTTACCCAAAAATGAGGAAATTAAACCATCACCAACCCCCGAACCTTCTCCTAGTCCTGAAATCATTCCTCCTCCCTCCCAAGATTTTCCCCCTATCCGACGACCTTCTCGTCAACGGACTCCCATTTATTCCCCGACTCCTACTCCATCCCCGACTCCTACCCCAGAGGTGATTCCTAGTCCAGAAGTGACTCCAGAATTAACTCCTAGTCCCACCCCAGAAGAAGTAATTCCTATTCCTGTTCCCCTTCCTGAAACAGATCCGAGTCCTCAAGTTTCTCCCCTTCCTTCCCCTTCCCCTTCCCCTTCCCCTGTTCCAGAGGTGATTAATCCCCCGGTTAATGAGGATAAAATTGAACCGATTGCTCCTCCGGTTTTATCACCTTCTCCTCCTGAAGAAAATAGTAATTAATAGACTGCTTGCAGAAGTCTGGCAAGGGGAAGATGATAATTTTTTCTTAAACCCTTGCCCTTTCCCCTACAATAGAAGATAGCTACTGTTTAGGCTTAATTCTTCTGATTCTATCTGCTCTGCCAGTTGACGCAGTAGATCAAAAATGCTAGTTAAGGTTTCCTCTGGTAATTTAGCCATATTCAATTATTTCTATCATCTGGTTGGTGCGAGGTAATCCTGTTTAATTTAGTTTGCGATCGAGTTGAAGCGCAGTCAAGGGAGAAGGCAAAGGCGAACACGACATACCGCGCCACAATCCCTCTTGTGTTTTATGATGGTTAATGAAAGGCAGAAAAACAATAAGGAAGTAGGGGCAGTAGCATGAACGACCAAAGTGCTGTAGATGTTGAGCGATTCCTAGAGTATTTAGAAACCTCTGAGACTGCTGATGACGTGCCTCCTGAAGAAATTGAGGCGGCAGAGAAAGCCTATCAGGAATATTTAGAAGGGCGCGATCCTGGCAAATCTAAAGCAGAGTTGAAGGCTGAGTTAGGATGTGGCACTACATCATCTTAAAACCAGCCGAGCGTTACCTAAGACGGTTACAGCCCCGCAGCCAAGAGCGCATCTTAAATGAACTGGATAAATTGCTGGCGAGTCCTACTCAGACAGATTTCAAGAAACTCAAAGGGCGAGAGAGTTATCGCCTGCGGGTGGGTAATTATCGGGTATTAATGCAGGTCAATCGAGAAGAACGTCTTTTCATTGTCACTGAGATCGGTCCTCGTGGTGATATTTATAAATAATACCGAATCCGACATACCACACCAAAATCCCTCACGGAAAAGGATAGTTCGCCTGAGAAGCAGTAAAACAGGGGAAAACACCTGAGAATCCTTGCTCTGTGAATCGCTAAGCTAGGGAGAAGAATGTAAAGATTTATTAAATTGTAGCTTTTGAGACAGTTGTTTTTTGGGGATGTGTATCCTTCTGTTGTCTGCCTTTGACGTTGGGTGGGGGTGTTGTTTGACCTAGCTGCGAGGTTAGCGATCGCCTCACATTTTGGGAAATTTACCAAATTCTTTGAACGGGGTAACGGTCAAATATTTCATCAATGCTCAGAATAGGCATAATTTCGGTTATTGATTGGGATATTAAAAGTCGATTAAAGGGGTCTTTATGATAGTGGATAAGGGTTGCTAGTGTCCAGATATGAGCCAGATCAATAGAAAGTATTTCTAGATTATTAATGGTTATTTGATTTTTAATTAATTCCTGTAAAGATGGGTTAAGTTGTAATTTTCCCAGTTGCAGTTTTATTTGCATTTCCCAGACACTAGCAACGCTTAAAAACAAGCGATTATTTCGATCAAATAACAAATCTTGCCCGGTTAGTGATAGTTTTTCTGAGTTAATTGACCACCAAATAAAGCTATGGGTATCTAATAAAAGTTGCATGGGTTAAGTTGGCGGCAAGAGTTCATCGGTTAGGGGTTCGTTAAAGTCATCGCTGATCCAGCCTTGACCTTGATATAATCCCGCAATTCTACCTGTTGGGGTTATTTGGGTTTGATGGTGTTGATTGACTATAGATTCCAAAAAATCGAGAATTTCTTGTTGTTGTTGGACAGGTAATGTCTGAAGGGTTTGCAACAAAGGAGAATTGGTATCTAGGCCAGCATTGTTCATCACGATTTGATTTGAGGATTTTGGGGCAATACCTCAAGGATAGCATGGGTTTTCAGAGGTGAGGGGACAAGTTACGGACGCTGCGATTGCACTACTGAAGTCGGATCGGGTCTCTCTGTCTCGTCTTCTGGGGATTGTTTATTCTGGTTCTGGGTTTTCTTTATAGAGATTGGGAGGGAAATGTAAAGATTTGTAAAATATTTATTAAATTGTAGCTTAGAATACAGTTTTTAGTGCGGTAATGTGTATTGTTTTGCTGTCCGTTCTTGGCGTTGGGTTGGGCTGTTGTTTGACCTGAGATATGAGATTTGCGATCGCACTAGCTGACACGACTTATAATAATCTCTTTATCCTCAATCCCATCGGCAGGAATTTCCTGACTGCCAAGTTGTTGAAACTCCCCTAGTAACTGAAAAAAACGCTCAAATCCCTGCTTTTCATCGGGGCAATAGAGCAGGATAATTTTAGCCCAAGCATTAGATGTATGAAGATTGTATTTGTTTTCAACAAACTGATGAAACTCTTGATAGAATCTGATTTCTTCGGCTGTCGGTTCAATTCCTAACTCCCGTCTAGCAGTTTTATAACCCACTAAAAACATAAACAAATCCGACAGGGAAGGACGACCAATATACAGTCCAGGTCTAGCTTTAATCTTAGACAAAATCTCAAATAATCCGCCTTTTACTTCCATCTTTACCCTTCTCCTGCTTCAGTAATTATAAACTCTTCACTTTGGCAATGAAAATCTTTCAGCCAATCATCTCGTGTCATCCCTTGAGGAGACAGATTATCAAATACTCTTCCCCTTACTTCTACCCCATAATGTTTTCCATTGATCGTAATTGATTGATCATTCCCTATGCGATCGCTAATGATATAATCTTCGTCATGATAGCGCGTTTTCAGTTCGATCACTTTCCCCTCAATTTCGTTGTCTGTTAGCCACTGCATTACTGCTCTAGCACATTCATAACATTGATAAAGCTGGAATTGACTGACAATATTGCCAATTTCTTGATCAATTTGGGAATCGGTTAACTTAACCACTCTCTCACTCCAAAATGAAAGCTGGTATCCCTAGTCTATCAGCTGGTTAGTGCGAGGGAATCTTCCCCTGTCAATCCCTAAGCTAGGAAGAAGAATATAAAGAATTTACTAAATTGTAGCTTTTAATACAGTTGTGGGGGGGGGAGTGTGTATTGTTTTGTTGTCCGCAAAAAAATCAATTATTTTGAATTATGCTTTATAATAAAATATCCTGTTACCTTGTTCTTCCTTCGATAGTAATACTATTAACCAACCAATCCGCAGGAGCTAATGGTGATCATCTTCTTTATGGGGTTCAATATAATGTTAAATTTAGTACTTTAAGAGATATTTTCATAGGAAGGGGTGCTGATATTGGTTTATATACAGAATATAGAACCAGCGGGTTTTATAACGGCAATCCAGATTTTGGAGATTTTAGTATTCGAGCTGAATTAGGAGTCCGAAATTTTGGAAATTGGGACGATAGCCCAGTAGAAATCGGGTCCGTTATCAAAACTCAAACAGCTATTTATCAAAATGTTATATTTGGCACTACATTAGAAACTGATTTTTATAGGGGAGGAGATTTTAATTTATACAATGGAAGACTTGATTTCAGTGCAACAGCTAGAGGAACTATTTCTGGAAACCCTTTTACTCTAGGTTATGGAATTGGTTATGGTTTTGAAGAAGGTAGATTTACAGCCTCAGCATCTGGAGATTTGGTTGTTGATGATGGACTTGAATTAGGTTTTGGCCTGGATGATATATTTGGTAGTAATTCAGAATACAGATCAAGGGTAGGATTTCGCAATCTTCTGCCTAATGGGGAGCTTGGACTCGATAGTAATTTAGAGTGGGATATTAATACGGATGGACTATCTGAAATTAGAGCTTCCGTTTCTGGGCTGTTAAGGGGTTTGACACCCCGAGAGGCTGTAGAACATTATCTTGGACTTGATTTTGAAGAAACCAATCGAAGGCTGCTAGCAATCGGCAGAAGACTTGGGACGGATATTATTACCAGAGAAGATTTAGATAGAATAGGATATTCTCAAATAAAGTTAGGTCTTCAACTTACTTATGAACCTCAAGTAATTGATGAAGATAAGTATAATGTTAGGCCTAATATACGATTAAATAAATCTATCGCACAAGTCCCCGAAACCTCTACAGTCCTAAGCCTCCTCGCCCTCGGCACCCTCGGCGCAGCCTCAACCCTCAAACGCCAACTAAAACCATCCCAATCCATCGAAAAAGAAACCACAAAAGCCAGCTAAATTGCTTCTAAAATACCATAAATGCCCCCTTCATTCAGTCAGTTGAGGGGGTATTTATATCGTATTTTTATGTTATCTTGAGGGGATTTATACCGCTTTGCGGAAGGCAAAAGTCTTATACCATAAGCCTTTCATGTTCCTAATTTTTACAATCCAAATCAATCATTAATGTTACCAGTATAAAATAAATAAGAGGGGTTATTCATAATGAGTCCACATCCGTATAACTTTGACAACTTTACTCTTCTGGAATAAACTGATAAACCAAACGATGCTGACATAACAAATTAAACCTTTAGCCAAGCAAAAATATCCACTGCTGATATTGACCAACGTTCTAATCCTTTAATCACTGCTAAAGGCTCATTATTTCCTTCAGTTGCAATATGTACTTTCGGTAATCCTGTTTGAAAAACGGTGACTGACTTTGCTGAAGGATCAATCAACCAACCTAATTCTGTTCCTTGTTGTAAACAGAAAATAATCTTTTCCATCACTAAGGTAACAGATTGTTCAGGAGACATAATTTCAATAATCCAATCGGGATAACGTAAAAATTGATCGGCCATTTCTCCATCTAGATCTCTTGGCAAATTCTCCCAACGAATCACCGCAATATCTGGCACAATTGAACGTTCTGCAAAAGTACAACGCAATTCAGGTAGAGCATAAGCTAATTTTTGAGATTTAGTCTGTTGATTAATGGCAGAGGCTAACTCAAATTGTAAGATGCTGTGTTTTCCTTTGGGCATAGGTTTTTGAGTGACAATTCCATGATAATATTCCCTAGCAGGCTTAGTTTCTGGAAGGGCAAGAAATACTTCGAGGGAAAGAGCTTGTTTATCTTCTATTGTGGCAAACATTAATTGATTTCTCCGATCTTGAGTTGTTTTCTATTATAAGCTCCTGACTCTCAGGTAAGTTTTTGATTTTTACCATAAGTCTAATCTAAAAATACGGGTTTTTCTTTAAGCTCTAGCACGAAAAATTTGATTAGCCGTGAGGTTTAACTCTGGAAAAACCCCTGAAATAAGACGTTGATCCTGTTTAAATAAATTACCTTGATATTCTCCATCGATTAATTGATAGATAGAAATGGTGGGTTCTTTGGGGCTGCCGATATATCGGGCCGAACCTTTGGCTAAATAATCGATAATCCAATATTCGGCAATTCCTAATTGTTCGTAGTCGTCGAATTTTTTCAGATAATCATCTCGCCAATTGGAACTGACAATTTCAATAATTAATTTAGCTGATGTTGCCAGAGAAATTGAGGAAGCGGTTTCCCAATAGAGATCATTAACTAGATTTTCTCTGTCTAAGACAATAATATCGGGTAGATAACCCGTATGGGGTCGAAGGGGTTTTACTGCCGCAGTATTAGGGATAAAATAGGGCAATTGCTGCCGATTTATCTCTAAGAATAGGGTTCCAGAAACAAATCCGCCAATTTCTTCGTGTTTTCCGATCGGTCGCATCATGGCCAATAATTTTCCTGCGATTAATTCGTATTGTTGTCCATCATCGGGATATTGATTGATATAGTCATCAAAAGTCAACAATTGGGGGATAGTTTGGGTTGTGGTCATGGCAGTTAGGGGAATTAAGAGAGATGATTTTTCTAGATTCTAACTCGATTAACGACGTTGCCACCAAGTCAATCCAGCTAGGGTAAATCCTACTAAAGGCATCACTACCATCGCTATCCAAAAAATAGCGTTAGCTTGCAGGGGATTTAAATTAATTCTTCTATTTTCTGGTTCCTTGGCCCGGATAGATAAGGTGGCTGTTTCACCACTGGCTAACCACTGCACAGAATTTAAAAATATATCTCCGTTTAACTGTTGTTCAAATAGTCCATCGCTGGCAAAGCTGGCATTACCAATCACGATTAATTTACCTTTTTTTCCAGTCAGAGCAACTCCTAGATCAAAGGGACCAGCTAAATCTTTTTCAGGGTTAAACTGGAGATTCTGATCATTTAAATCACTCTCAGCCCACATTTTATCATTAGTAATCATTAAAGATACGGCTTCAATTCCTTCGATGGGAACGGTAGCGATGGGACGAGCAAAGGGAAAGATAGAAATACCGTTAGCAAAATCGCGAGTAATGGGATGATTGCCGTAATTGGTAATAATGGGACTAGCTGGTCCTAGTCCGATGATTTCCCCGGCACCGGAAGCATCAATAATAATCCGATTATCTAGTTTCACACCCCAAGCGGTTAATAAGGGTTCTAATCCGGTTTCGGTTTGGGGGTCAATCATTAATAAAATTTTGCCCCCTTGCTCAAGATAGTTTTTTAAAGCGGTGACTTCCTGGGGAAATATTTTTCTTTTGGGACTGGCAATAATAATGACATCGGCATTACTGGGAATGGTGGAACGTTCCACTAGATTAAGTGGTTTTACTTGATAACCTTTTGCTTCTAAACTATTGACTGTTTGCACTAATCCACCTTGAGGCTCTTTGATGGCATTTTCTCCATGACCTTGCAGAAAGTAAGCGGTTAAAGTGCGATCGGTTTTAGCGGTTTCGATGGCGTTACTCAGTTTCGCTTCGGTGAGACTTTCCTCTTCACTAATAGTTTTCAGGGGTTGTTTTTTTTCACCATACTGTAGATAGACTCTGGACAGATTATCATTAGCTAGTTTTTTAAATTCCTGAGCGATATTGGGTTTTTTCTCTGGGTTAACTATCTCGTACTGAAATTGGGGATTTTTGCGTTGATAATTGGCTAAAAGTTCCTCTTCGTTGCCACTGATTCCCCGGGTTGAAAAAATCCAGACTTTGACTGGTTTTGACAGATTGGTTAATAGTCTTTCGGTTTGGGGGGATAAACTAAAGATTTGGTTTTCGGTTAAATCAACTCGATAGGGATAACGGAGGGCAAGAAAGTTAATTAAACCGATAACACCGAGGACAATAATAGTAGTAATAAGGGTTTGAGTGCCGGTGCGGGTACTTCTTTTTTGCCAAAATTCTTTCTGGGTGATTACTAATAACAACAGCCACCCTAGAAACAGAATAGCCCCGGCAATTAATAACCCCAGAGAGAGGGATGACCATTGACCGGAGATTAACCCTACGGTTAAGCCGGCACTAGCCAGAAAGAGGGCGGGTATATAGAGAAATTTACCGTATTTTTGCCAGGATATCATAGTTAGTTTCTTTGATAACGGTCCGCTTCGATCGATTGAGTAGTTAGGAAGATTCCCAGCAGAATATAACTGAGCAGGATGACTAAACTACTACTGTCAAAAATTCCCCGCACGAAATTGTTAAAGGGTTGATACCAAGATAGATGGGAGAGCAATTCTTTCAGGAAAAATCCGATCTGTTCTCCCACTTCTCCTCCGATGCGATCTCGAAAGAAGGTTTCGACATTGTTAGCAATGACATCCAGTATCCAGATAAATAAGATGGTGATAAAGGTGATGATGTAAGCCAGGATAGAACTATTGGTGAGGGAAGATATAAACATCCCGATGGCTAGGATGGCCGCTGCCAGTAAAATTAATCCTAGATGAGCCATTAAAACACTGGCTATATTCACCGGGGGAACTGCGCTACTAAAAACCACTATTTCGTAAATCCAGAGGGGGGTAATCATCACGGTAAAAAAGGCCAGCACTCCCAATAATTTACCGATGGCTATACTCCAATTAGTCAGGGGGGAAGTGGCTAAAAGTTCTAGGGTTCCCTGTTTTTTTTCCTCTGCGTATAATCCCATAGACAGGGCTGGCAAAATTACCAACAATAAAGAGGATAAAATAATGCCGATGAAAGTGGTCATAAATTCAGATACCGTATCTCTGGCTACCAGAAATCCCGATTGTTCCTGGATACTAACATCGAGAATAATGCCGTAGAGAAGGGAGTTAAAGAAAAATCCCGCTACTAACCAAAATATCCCCATAATGATATAGGCATTGGCGGCGGTAAAATAGCTTTGAAATTCCTTGCGAAAAATCGCCCAGATATTATTGATCATGCCTCTCCTCTTGTTGGTTACTTTCCCCGCTGCCGATTACTTCCAAAAAGATATCTTCTAGGGTTTTACGCGTGCGACGCATTTCTAATAGGTTATAACCATTGTTGACAACTATTCTAGCAAGTTCTGCCCCTAGGTTTGTTCCCACTTGACCAACAATTTTAAGCAGGTTATCGCCGACTTTTGCTGCTTGTTCGACTTGCGGCATTTGTTGAAGGATTTCTAGCAGGGAATCCCTATCACCCTCGATCTCAATTTCATAACTGGAACCGGCAGGGGTAGCGGTAGTAATATTATTGGCCACGATGCGACCCCGATTAATAATTGTCGCTCGATCGCAGGTAATACTCACTTCTGGTAAAATATGAGTGGAGAGAATAATTGTATGTTCTCCCGCTAAACTTTTAATCAGATTTCTCACCTCGATAATCTGTTTCGGATCCAATCCTACTGTCGGTTCATCTAAAATAATTACCGGTGGATCATGTATGATCGCTTGGGCAATTCCCACACGCTGTTTATAACCTTTGGATAATTTGCGGATAATAACTTTTCTTTTTTCTAGTAACTGACATTTGCCTAAAACTAGATCTACCCGCGCTTTTCTATCTCCCGATGAGATGCCTTTAATCCGTGCGACAAAATCGAGAAAACTTTCCACGGTCATCTCCGGATACAAGGGGGGATTTTCGGGAAGATAACCAATGCGACGACGCACTTCTAAGGATTGTTGATGCACATCGTATCCTGCTATCCTTGCTGTTCCCGTTGTGGCAGGAATATAACCGGATAAAATCCTCATAGTGGTGGTTTTTCCCGCTCCATTTGGTCCCAAAAAACCGAGAATTTCTCCTTTTTCTACGGTAAAATCCACGTCACTGATTGCCGTGGTAGAACCATAAATTTTACTCAGATGTTCGACTTCAATCATAAGCTTTATCAGTTATCAGTTATCAGTTATCAGTTATCAGTTATCAGTCAATAGTGTTAAGTGACAAGTTCGGAGCTTTCTTTTAACTCGACGGAATCTAAAACCTAATTTGTTAAGCTAGAAGATTTTATGGACTTAGTTTCTAACCTTCTTTTTGGGTAGGAGAATTGCCAGATTCTTTCTTTTGCCTCTTGCCTCTTGCCTTTTGCCTACTACTCACTGATAACTGATTTTTCCCAGACTATGATCCCGATTAATTTCTACCACTAGATGCGCTTGTTTGAGCAGGGGTGGCAGAAATAATTGCGGATGTAAACTTTTCCAAAAATACTTGACAAATTCCTCGATTTCTGATGGGTTCATACCTCCTTTTGTTTCGGCCGCCTGTCGCCATTGTAAACTGTAACGGTAGTCAAGGGGAAAAAGAATCAGTAAGCGATCGATTTTTGACCAGAGGGGTAGATATTCTCGCAATCTTTGATTATTATCCCTGGCGAATTGTCGGTCTTCCTCGCTATTAATCGGATCGGGGGCATGATCAAAGACTGTTTCTTCTACTGGATTCATGCCCACAAACCAACCCTCGAAAAAAAGAATATCAACTCGTTCCACTTGTTCCGCTGCAATTCTATCTCCTTGTCCTCGATGCAGGGACTTGTCAAACCGCGGGATTAAAATCGGACTTTCTTGCTGACAAACCTGTTCTAAAACTTTAATTCCTAATGCTATATCATGAGTACCCGGTGGACCACGCCAGCGCAATCTTTCATCCTTTTGACGCAATTTTATTCGCTCATTATAGGTCTTATAAATATCATCTAAAGAGAGATTATTTACTTTTAAATCAAAATAGGCTAAAATAATCGACATTATGGATGTTAGAGTGGTCTTTCCCGTGCCTTGGGGAGCCAAAATGCCTTGAATCAACGGTTTTGCGTGGCTGCGTAGCTCTAGCGCCCAAGGAATCCACAAGCGCCAACAGCTGATCAAAATCTGATTTGGCTGATTTATCCCTAACTCCTGACATTTTTGCCAGACTCGCGGCCAGAGAATCGTTAATAGTTCAGCCCTTTCCTGTAGGATCAGAGGGTTAGTCTCCCTAAAATTTAAGGATTCGATCGCTAGTAGTTCTTCTAGATCCGCGTCAGTTAAGGGATTTTTGTCGATTAATCCCTGTAAAATCGTCAAAATCTTCATAGCTGTTATTCAGGAGTAATTCTCTGGGGTTAGCCACCCATACCAGCAGATTAATCCCGCTCAAGATTTTTTTTGAGAGTGTTTTTTAGGGTTATTTGCCCAAAAATGAAGGGTTCGCAGGCAGGCACGGATTCCCATTATATATATAAGTATATGTCAAGTCCCGTTTTCAGTCAAGGGGTTCGGTCAAAAATCTCTAGCTTTGTCTCCAGTTTCCCAATCGGTTAGACTAAGAATTATTCACATTACTTAACAAAACAGCCGATGAATACAGCTGCTCTGACGATAAAGCAAAATTGGCAATGGCAAGGAAATTCTATACACTATGTGCAAGCGGGTACTAGAGTGACGGGAAAACCCCCGTTACTATTAGTCCACGGTTTTGGCGCTTCCACCGACCATTGGCGAAAAAATGTGCAAGGTTTAGCCTCAGAATGGGAAGTATGGGCGATCGATCTGTTAGGATTTGGTAGATCAGCTAAACCAGATCTTGTCTATAGTGGCAATCTTTGGCAGCAACAATTAAATGATTTTATCAAGGAAGTTGTGGGGCAACCGACGGTTTTAGCGGGTAATTCTCTGGGGGGTTACGCTTCTCTCTGTGTAGCTGCTAATCATTCCGAGAATGTTCGGGGATTAATTCTCCTCAATAGCGCCGGTCCTTTTAGCGATACAGAAAGCAATCGTCAGCCTAATTTAGCACAAAAATTACTGCGATCAGTCTTGCTGCAACCTTGGGCCAGTTATCTCTTATTTCTCTATACCCGTCAACCCAAAACTATCCGCAAAACCCTAGAGAAAGTATATCTCGATCGCAGTGCCATTACCGAGCAGTTAATAGAAGATATCCGTCGTCCTTCCCTGGATGCGGGAGCAGCCAAAGTTTTTGCTTCTGTGTTTAAATCTCCCCGGGGGGAAAATGTGGATATTCTCCTGCAAAAGTTAAGTTGTCCCCTGTTGATGTTATGGGGTGAGGGGGACCCTTGGATGAATACTAGGGAACGCGGGGCCAAATTCCGTCAATACTATCCTTCTCTGACAGAATATTATCTAACTGCCGGTCATTGTCCCCACGATGAAATTCCCACGGAGGTTAACCAGTTGATTAGTGATTGGGTGAAAAACTTATAGGTAGTTAGAGACCGGTTATCAGGTTTTTATTTTTTTGACGCTTATTTGACCTGAAAAAAGAGGGTTCGTAGGAAGGCACGGATTCCCATTATATATATAAGTATCTGTCAAGTGCGGGGATTTGTCAAGGGTTTTTTTGAAAAAATCTGCCAGAATTTCAGGGGAGAAAATCGGAATCGAGGATTTGTTCGGGACTATAGGGGCAGCTTTCGGCAAAGATAGCGGCCGGTAATTGGCTTTTTTGTCGGACTCGCTTCACTGCTTTGGGGTAAATAACCGAAATTCTGGTTAAAAAATAGTTATAAAGGGTTTTTGACTCCAATAAAAGTTCTAATTCCACCCGAAAGTTACCGATTTCGTCCTGCCATCCCCGCGCACATCTTTCTCGTTCCTCCGGCCAGTATTGGTAGAGAAGCAGATGAATGAGCAATTGTAGGAGATAACTATCTACTTTATGTCTCTGTTGGTTCCCCAATGCTTCGATTTCTTCTTCGAGATGTTCCCAATCTAATACATCTGTCTGTCTTTGTCGCAGTTGTTTGGCCGTTTCTTCTAACCAAGCAGGATAGTCTTGTTCGTATAAGTCTTTATTTGTCATACCCTATCCTCTTTAGCGCCGGTCAGGTATTAGGTTTTTATTTTTTTGACGCTTATTTGACCTAAAAAAAGAGGGTTTGCAGGCAGGTACAGATTCCCATTCTATATATAAGTGTATGTCAAGTGCGAGGATTTGTCAAGGGTTTTTTATTGAGATTTTGTTAATCATCTCGAATACCGTGCATCATGGATTAGTAAATGCTCCGAAAGATTGGCAATATTCCAGTTTTCACCGTTATGTTGAAGAAGGAATTTATGATCAGATGTGGGGAGCTTCAGAAAAGCTGATCTTTGATAGTGATATTGGTATGGAATAAAATGTAGAAGTGAAACCCAAAAAATTCAGGTAAGAAATAAGGGCAATGTTGGGTTTCGTCACCTCAACCCAACCTACAGATCAGCGATCGCACTACAGGATCAGCGATCACCTTTATCGAGAAGAAATAGCTACCTGCACATTCGGAGAAAAATTCTCGATTTTTCGAGAAGCATTAAGAATTTCAATCCCGATTACATTACCTGCTTGATCATAGTCAAGAATAACCCCCGGACTGATTGCCTCACTTTCTTCTACGGGTGTGTCATGCCAGGTAATTGTTAAAACGTCAACTTCAGCATCATATTTAGCTTTCATTTGATAGCTGCCTATATTTTCTAAGTTTACTGGTAACATATAGTGTAACAATTTTTTGAGGCTCAACTAAGTCATTAATGTAAATTCTCAGAAGATAAGTTTTATTGTTAATGGTGACAAACGTACCTTGATAAACTTTGAGTCCATCTTCTTCTAAAATTTGCTCAGGATTATTGAGGATGTCCTGCAATATTTTTAAAGAGATTTGGCGTTGAATAATTTTTTCTTCGGCATGGTGACTTAAAATAAAGTTCACGAGGATTTCGGGTTCTTCGGTTTGTCTTATGCAATGGACGGGGTTATAAGGAATGAAACCTTTATAGAGACAGACATTGCCGCAATTTTTGTCAATTGTTTGCGATCTGAAGCGAACTAATCAATTAAATCTCTTGCCAGATAAGGATTGAGTCGATTTATGCCCCCACATCGAACCATACCAAGTCCCGAAGAGCCATATTTTATATGGCGAAGAAAAAGAGCATGAACCCTGAGAAATTTCTCGATACAAGTTATGCGATCGCTTTATCTTCATCTACGGACGATTATCATCTATATTGTCAAAGAAACGATAAAAATTGGGGAATTGTTGACTGTATTTCTTTTATTGTAATGGAAGAGCGTAGAATAACGGAAGCATTAACAACGGATATTCATTTTCAGCAAGCTGGTTTTCGAGCTTTGTTGAGAGAT
>NZ_JBLZRT010000169.1:0-1838 GCF_048564745.1 Microcystis sp. | reverse complement strand
ATAGAAAATCTACGGTTTCACCGATAGGTTATTGTCCGAATGCTTCGCCCCTACAGGACGCGGGCCGATGAAGACGCAAGGTTTTGAACGACGATTCTCTCAAAATCTTGCACCTGTGAGAGCAAAACAGAACCCTAAAACTCTTACCTCGTCTATATTTCACATTTATTCAGCAAGCCCTATCTACCAATCTATCTGAACAGGATATTTTGCTAATATTGAATCATGGCTAATCAGTCTAGCATTTTCAAGATTAGCTTGAGCAACTAACAAGCGGTCAAATGGATCTTTATGGATGTTAGGTAAAGTATTTAAAGCTAAAACATGGCTGACTGTAATTGATAAAAGGCCAATTTGGTTAGTTTCCTGCTGAGTATTAATCATTTCTGCTAAAGGTATCTTGAGTGATAGTTTACCTAGTTGTAGTTTGATTTGCATTTCCCAAATACTTGTAATACTAAGTAATAGCGTATTACTAGGATCTCTACACAGTTCTAAAGCTCTTTGAGAGAGTTTTTCTGGTTCGCTATCCCACCAAATAAATGTATGGGTATCTAAAAGAAATTTCATGATTCACCTGTCCAAAATTCTTCAGGAAGTGGCTCATCAAAATCTTCGCTAGTCCCAATTTTTCCAGCGTGTAGTCCTGGTTGTCGTAACTTAGGAGAAGGAGTTTCAGACGTTGTTTTTTCAGTATCTCCCCAAGGAATTAGACGAGCTACAGGCTTGTTTCCTTCGGTTATAATAATTTCAGTATCTACCTTTATTAAGGCAAGTAGTTCTTGTAAAGTTAACTGTACTTGATTGAGATCAATAGTTTTGTTTGACATGAATAATTTTCTCTCTTTATTTACTTCACAAAATAAAACAGGATTCAGTGATAACTGCCTCACAAGTTAATAAAGGTTTGGCAACTTTTTCCCATTGCTGAATTGCCCAATTGTGATAATTATCACTCCGGTATGTCTTGGAATCGCAGATCTTTTATTTAATTGGGGGTTAAACTACCAAGAATGGCTAGGACTTGCTGAAAAAGTACGGGCGAAGATTCGGGCAATAACTTATCGCTGAAACCGTAGATTTCCTATCCGAATGCTTCGCCCCTACAGGACGTGATCGATAAACTGTTTACGTTTCATACAACAATTTTCTCTTCTTGGTAGTTTCCCCTAGTAGCGGAAATTGCTTCCTGTTTATTCAATTCTAATGCTTCACTAAGAGTAATTTTTAGGCTTTCTAATAACTGATCACGAGATGCTTCTTGACAGTTAACTTCCGGAATTTCTTCTATCCAACCAATCCACCAATCTCCGTCTGGCTGAATGATAGCTGTGTAGGTGTTAGTCATAGAATATCTCCTTAGCTAAAATACAAATATATATTATTATACTCGATTTAGGAAACTCTGAAACCGCTCATCTCCCCGAATCTGCTCAAAATCCTTATCTGTTTTCGCCATATCCTGATATTCGACATCAAGATTGATGGCGCGTTGTAAGTTTTCGATAGCTAATTCCACATTATTTTGTAAGCCATAACAGCAAGCTTTATTGTAGTAAGGATTAGCATCATTTGGATTAATTTTAATAGCACGATCACAAGATTCTAGTGCATCTTTATATCGTCCCATACAAGTTAAAACATATCCTCGATTATCCCAAGCATAAGGGTCATCGGGTTTAATTTCTAAAGCTCGATCATAGGATGCGAGCGCTTCTGCAAATCTGCCTAAATCAGCTAACGCAACCCCCCGGTTGTTCCAAGCATCATGGTCATCGGGTTTAAATTCTAAAGCTCGATCGTAGGATGCGATCGCTTGTTCAAATCTGCCTAAATTA
>NZ_JBLZRT010000168.1:0-3354 GCF_048564745.1 Microcystis sp. | reverse complement strand
ATCTCTCAACAAAGCTCGAAAACCAGCTTGCTGAAAATGAATATCCGTTGTTAATGCTTCCGTTATTCTACGCTCTTCCATTACAATAAAAGAAATACAGTCAACAATTCCCCAATTTTTATCGTTTCTTTGACAATATAGTTGAAAAGCTTTTTGATAGAGAATTTCCGATAAGGGAATAACTGTCACCGTTTTGTCCTTTTCTAATGAGGACAATAATTTAATTGACTTAGAGCGATATTTTTGTTTAGATAAAGCATTGCCAATCTCTAAAATAATGGCTCTGGTTGTAACTAAAGGTGTTTTTGAAGCTTTTAATTGTTGGGCAATGGCAAGTGCTTTATGATGATAATCGTCCGTAGATGAAGATAAAGCGATCACATAACTTGTATCGAGAAATTTCTCAGGGTTCATGCTCTTTTTCTTCACCATATAAATATTTATCTAGATTTTCTGACCAATCAGAGGGTCCGTCTAGTTGTAATGATTCTGCTGTCTCTAAAAAAGAAGTGAGTTCATTATTTTCATCCGATAAGTTATCAACAATAATGCGAACACGAGTATTAGCCTTCAATCTAACGGGTTGCTCTGGATGAAAGACCTTTCCGTCAAATAATGCGTTAATAGAATTAAGCATGATCTGTTGGTGAAATGATTTTTACTTGAAATATCTATATTATAAATGTAACACACCAAATTGATTGTTATTCGCTGTCATCTTGTTGGTTAAACTTTAAAGCTGCCGCTTGGGATAGGAAGGCAAAGGGCGATCGCTTTTTGATGAGGAGGAGGGGCGATCACATATCGTATTTTTCTATTATCATAGTAAAATTAGGCAAATATTTTGAAAATAACATGAAAATTAAAGCTCTAATCTGGCAAGAAGATGGTATTTGGTGCGGTTCCGTACCGGCATTGCCAGGCTGTCATACCTGGGGAGAAAGCTACGAACAATTATTAGAAATGTTGCAAGATGCAGTTCAAGGATGGCTTGAAGTTGCAAGTCAAGAAACAGAAATTGAAGCAGAAAAAGAGCTAGTCGAATTATCATTATGAAATCTATTTCTGGCCAAGCCCTTTGTAAAATTATCGAACGTTATGGTTAGCAGTTAAAACGCATTAGTAGTAGTCATCATATTTATACAAAACAGGGAATGAAAGTTATTTTATCCGTTCCTGTTCATGGCAATAAAGATTTACCAATTGGTACTCTTAAGAGTATTTTGAAAGATGCTGATCTGACCGAAGATGACTTGAGATAACGGTGATCGCTGTTTTCTTGTTGATTAAATCTTAAAAACGCGATCAGGTTTTCTTTTGAAATCTAGGGTAAAGCTGTTAAAACAAAACGGATAGACGTTGCCACTACCGCCGTAAACAAAATCCCAATCAAAGCCCAAACCTGATTGCCCTGATTGCTTTCTACCTTTTCTATCTGTAATTCCATTTTATCGAATCGCTTATCCATTGAATCCAATCGTTTCTCTACATTATCAACTTTGGTTTCTACAGTAGCCAATCGAATCTGTACTTGATTCACATCTTTAGAAATTGTATCTAGCTTCTGATTCATTTCTGCTAGAACTTCGCGCAAATCTGTTTCGATGATAGTCGGTGTTGGCATAACTCATCTTGTTAATCAGGCTGACACACTCATTTTAATCTATTTTTTTGCTGAGAGAACGGCCTCTTCTCAAAATATAGCAATTCTCATTTTAAGGTTTCATGACATTAAAACCCTTGCACCTAGAGGGGTTAATAATTCTTAACGAATCTCTAGATCGCTGAAACAACGCAAAATCGTTTCAAAATGAGAATAGCTGGTACGAATTGCGGTGCAGACAATACCTTACTCAAAAAACCCTGCGCTACTATTAGAACTAGAGGCGATCATTTTAAGGGCAACTGAGCCACCGTATAATGTTCAAATTCCTATGGAGTCCTAACCCATGCAAGTGAAACTTTCGGAGCAAATCTCGTCTGCGGATGCGGAAAATATTTTAAAGTGCTTACCAGACTGGATTCAGGATGCCCTGATTGCTCGCGCTACTGAAATTGATTATCCCGTTGAAGCAATCCTTGAGATGGCGATCGCCAGTTTTCTAGACACAGAGGCATTAAGTTTTGCCGACTGTAAGCCAGGGCGAGGTCAATAA
Source organism: Microcystis sp. (assembly GCF_048564745.1). Taxonomy (NCBI): domain Bacteria; kingdom Bacillati; phylum Cyanobacteriota; class Cyanophyceae; order Chroococcales; family Microcystaceae; genus Microcystis; species Microcystis sp. The sequence goes on along the minus strand of NZ_JBLZRT010000168.1, from coordinate 1,198 downwards.
GTGCGATCGCTCTTGTAGTAACGCACTAAATTGATTGTTATTCACCGTAATTATCTGATTTTTTGGATTTTTATTAATGCGATCACCGAGCTTGTAGCTGATCTTGTAGTGCGATCATTTTTTGATGATGGGGAGGGGCGATGGTTTTTGGGAGGAGCAATTTTTGGGGAATGGCGATTTGGATGAGGAGGGGCGATCATTTTTGGGGAGGAGGAGGGGCGATTTTGAGGAGGAGGGGCGATCGCTCCCTAATCAGTATAAGTTGATATAATTATCGTATGTTTATCTGGTCGTCAAAATGTTGCTAAAAATCGTACAAATCGGTAATTCTCAAGCAATTACAATTCCTCAAGCAATTATGGAACAGTGTGAACTTCTGGACGAAGTTGAGGCGATAGTTGATGGAAAAAGAATTATTCTGAGTGCTAAAAAGAAGGTGAGGGAAGGCTGGGCTGAGTTATTTGATGATGCTCCTATTGAAGCCGAGTTACAGGATTGGTTAGGGGTGGAAAACGAGTTTGAGCGGCAAAATCAATGGTAGAAAGATTTAGCATCCTGTTGGTGGCACTCGATCCAACTAGGGGGTCTGAACTGCAAAAAACTCGACCTTGTGTTGTTGTTTCTCCTAGTGAAATTAATGCTCGATTAAGAACAGTCGTTATTGCACCAATCACCAGTACTGTCAAAAATTACCCAACAAGAATCCCCATTGATCAAGAAAATGTGCGCGGCAGTATTGCTTTAGATCAAATTAGGGCGATTGACAAAACCCGAATTGTTGCCACAATTGGCAGTCTTGACGAACGGGTAGCAATGGTAGTGGCTGATCGATTGGTTGAATTTTTTCACTACTGATTGTCACCGAATTTGTTCGGTTTTAGTATCGCTTTTTTATAAAACAGGGAGAGGTGATCGCTTTTTAGAGTAAGGGTGAAAGGGCGATCGCTTTTGGGAGGAGCAATTTTTTGGGAATGGCTATCGCTGTTGGGTGATGAGGAGAGGCGATCGTTTTTGGGTGATGTGGGAATGGCGATCACTTTTGGGTGATGGGGGAATGGCGATCGCCTGCCCTGAGATTAATCTCTCAACAAAGCTCGAAAACCAGCTTGCTGAAAATGAATATCCGTTGTTAATGCTTCCGTTATTCTACGCTCTTCCATTACAATAAAAGAAATACAGTCAACAATTCCCCAATTTT
>NZ_JBLZRT010000167.1:0-40156 GCF_048564745.1 Microcystis sp. | reverse complement strand
AAGACCTCTTGCAAAAGTCTTAAGTCGATCCTTGTACAGCAACATTTTTGAAGATTATCAACTACTAATAAATAATTAACTGAAAGTCCCTCCCATTATTGTTTCTATCGTTTGTTTTCGGATTTATGCAAGAGGTCTATAGTATTCAAAGTGTTGATCGAAAGCTAGACACCTTACAGCAAGATGTTGATCAAAAGCTAGATAATCTCGAAAAAGATTTCGATCAAAAGCTAGAAACCTTACAGAAATTGGTGGTGGGTTAATAATTGGGGGTGGGCGAACGCGGTTCGCCCCTACAGATCAAAAAATTCAATTTTTTGATTAATTCGATATTGGTTGTGGGCTAATTATTGGCTCTGGGCGAACGCGGTTCGCCCCTACTGTTTTATATTCTCGCTTAAAACAACAAATCTAAATATAATTCTTGTGATTGTTGATCGATTGGCAGATAATCTCGATCATTTGGCCAGTTTTTGGGATTGTTAATAATATATTCTCGAACAACTGCTAGATACTTTTCATCTCGAAGAATTGATTCATAATAATTGCGTTGCCAGATAGGAGTATCTGTGTTCTGTCGAAGCAAATTAATTCGTTTAGTAACCGCCGATTTAAACCCCGCAATACATGACGATAAAGAATTCGGTTTCTGCTGTAGGGGCGCATCGCGTGCGCCCAAATCTAGAGGCCGATTGCCCGCGCCCAAATCTAGAGGCCGATTGCCCGCGCCCAAACTCTGATCGTCGCCAGAATAATCATTAATTATAACAATTCCATGGAAATGATTGGGCATAATAACCCATTCATCCAATTTAAAATTAGGTCGAATTTTGCAGGTTTTTAGCCATTCATCAGCGACAATTTTTCCTAATTGATTAAGGTATATTTGCCCATTTTTGATTTCTCCAAACCAGGATTGTTTTTGGTAGGTACAAATAGTGACAAAATATGCTCCGGGTTGGGAATAATCATAATTTCTGAGGCGAATAGAACGACGATGATGTTTTTCAGGATCAAAGGTCATATATATTCCCGCAATACTAACAAAACCTCTTATCAATTCCCATCATAAGCGATCGCAATTCACACCGACGTATTTTTCCTGAAACCCCCAAAAAACCCAACCCCCCCAAAACCCGTAGGGGCGCACCGCGTGCGCCCAACCCCCACCAAAAAACCCCAAAAAACCCCAATCCCGTGATTAACCCGATTATTGCCGGCGGGCGAACGCAGTTCGATAAACTCACTGACCACAGTTCGCCCCTACAAAATCGACCCGCCTAAGGGCGGGAAAGAAAAGAAAAAAGAAAAAATAGGGAATAAGGGTAAAAAGGGAAAAAAAGGGGAAAAGGGTTACAGAGTCCTCCCAGCACCGCACACCACCCGAAAACCGTAGTCGTAGACGCTGTTGCCGCGGCGGCTGCCGTCCGTGCGGCAAGCAGAACGGCAGTAATCTGGATCGTTGTACCAAAAACCGCCCCGCAGAGGAGAACGATTATCATTCCCATTTTTTATCCAGACACTGCCATCCGTCGGCGCACCGTCATAGTTATCGTGCCAAGTATCAGCACACCATTCCCAGACATTGCCGTGCATATCGTACAGTCCGAAGGCATTAGGGGGAAACTGTCCCACGGGAGTCGTTTGTTGTCGATATTCTCCCTTCGCTTCTTCTGCGTAGGTTTCGCTGGCACGGTAGTTGGCAAATTTCCCCGTAATGGTTTCCCCAAAGTAGAATGGGGTAGTGGTTCCAGCACGACAAGCATATTCCCATTCCGCTTCACTCGGTAGTCGGTATTCCCGTTTTGTTTCCCTTGATAGTCGTTTACAGAATTCCGTTGCTTCATACCAGTTGACACTTTCTACGGGTAGCTCATCCCCTTTGAAGTTAGAAGGGTTTGTCTCTAGGTCGATGTCTATTTTAGCGGTTGCGGCGATCGCTTTCCACTGGGACTGGGTGATGGGATAACGTCCCATGTAGAAAGAAGAAACGGTTACTCGATGTTGAGGTCTTTCACTTCTAAATCCGTCCCAGTTAAATTTTTTCACCAGTCTTTCGATTTCCTCGTCTTCTGTTCCCATCAGGAAAGTTCCCCCCGGTATGGCAACCATTTCTAAGGTGATGCCGTCACCCAAATCTTCGCTGAAATATTGGGACTGTTTCGACTCTTTTTTGATTTGCTCACCCTTCGCATTTACTCCCACCACCTCAAAGTTAAATACTGATAACGGTTGTTTTGGCTCTTCTGGTTCAAGCTTGAATTGATAGGTAATTGCTCTTTCTAGTTGCTCAAATCCGTCTTCTTCCCAATAATCAAGCCGGTGAATATCTCGCAGATTCAAGCCAACTTCTGACATTCGCAGATCAGGAATTTCGCATTCTTCTAACCTCATGGGAATAAAAAAAATTGTCCCCGGTAGCATCTCTCCCAAGGTATCAAGTGCAATCCTCAACTCCCGTTGGATATACCCCTGTTTATTAGCCGATTTCCCTGACAGACAGGCGAGAAAAATCTGACTAGCTTTAATCGCTTTCGGAATTTCATCTCGCCAAATTTGACCCGGAATCAGGTCTTTTTTATCCAACCAAGGTTTATATCCCGCTTGCTTGAGGCGGTTATACAGTGCCAAAACTGCTGGTTTGTCCTCACTGGCATGGGCCAAGAAAATTTGGATATCTGACTTTTTCATAACTTTTTCTTATGACCACAAGTAGGGGAGAGCCAGATTAACTGGCAGAAAATCTCTAAATAAACCATTTAATTGATTATTACTCATTCTTAATTCTCCTGTCTCCTGTCTCCTAACTACTGATTCCTCACCAACCAGGACAATTTTGGATTTTTACAGCAAGTCCACTTTCTCACTTTCCCCACCCGTGACCTTTTTCCGTTAGATTATAAATGGATACAAAACTTAACATTTTATCCAGAATCTACCGAGAGGGCAGACCGTGCGGCCAGATACCCTAGAAAATAACCAGCATTCAGCCGATAATTCGCTAGTTCCCGAAGTTATCGCATTTAAACCCGAACTTGAGCCAGAGAAACCCGAATACTCGCCAAAACCGACAAAAACCAACTCTTGGCTATCGGGAGGAAAGGGTTTATTTATCGGTGTGGGATTGGGGGTTTTATTGACCCTGGGGGCGACTCGTTTCGCTAATCGACCCGAAACAGCCCAAAACCCCAATACTCAGCCCGTAGCGGCAAAAAATGAGGCACCAGCACAAACAGTAACCACCACTAGGGTAGAATCCACTCCCGTGGCCCGCACCCTGAAAGCGACTGGAAGCGTGGCAGCCGATGAATTAATCCCGATTCTTTCCCAAGCGACGGGACTACAAATCAAAGAAATCTTTGTCGATGAGGGTGATATCGTTAGCCAAGGTCAAATTCTCGCTCGTCTCGATGATACCGTCCTACAAGCGCAATTAACCCAAGCACAGGCAAATGTCGCCCAATCCCGGGCGCGTTTGGCAGAATTGCAAGCGGGGAGCCGTAAAGAGGAGATCGCTGGAGCTAAACAAACTATTCAACGCATAAAAGCCGAAATTAGTCAAGCTCGATCGGATTGGGATTTGGCTAAAAAACGGGTCCAGAGAAACCAAAGTTTAGAAGCGGAAGGAGCGATCGCCCGGGATCGTCTCGATGAAGTCCTCAACGAAGAAAGAAACAAAGCGGCGATCGTACAACAGACCCAATCTCGTTTAGGAGAAGCAGAGCAGCAACTGGCACAATTGCAAGCCGGCAATCGTCCCGAAGTGATCGCCCAAGCTACAGCCCAATTAGCGGAAGCTCAAAGCCGTTTAGCCATTGTTAAAGCCCAATTAAACGAGACGCGCCTGATTTCCCCGGTTAGTGGCAAAATTGCCGAAAGAAATGGCCGCATCGGGGACACCACCAACGGTCAAAATGCTCTCTTTAAAATCATCGAAAATGGCCGTTTAGAGCTAAGATTGCGGGTTCCTGAGAATCAATTGCCCTTAATCCGCGTCGGAGCGCCCGTTACTATCACTTCCGATGCTAATACCAGTTTAAAATTATCGGGACAGGTGCGGGAAATTAATCCCATCGTCGATGAGGCATCCCGTCAAGCAACGGTTAAAGTCGATTTAACCGACAATACAGGGTTAAAACCGGGGATGTTTTTACGAGGTGCGATCGTGACGAATACTAGCAATAGTTTAACCGTCCCCATGACCGCAGTTTTACCTCAAAAAGATAATCAAGCTCTAGTTTATTTAGTGGAACCTGATAACACCGTTACCGCCAAAACTGTGCAATTAGGTCAAATTATGCCCAATAACCGCGTGGAAATTCTCACCGGTTTACAAGCGGGCGATCGCATTGTGGTCAAAGGGGCAGCCTATCTCGGTGATGGCGACAAAATTACAGCAATCAGCGATCAGTAATCAGTAATCAGTGATCAGTAAACAGTAAACAGTAATCAGTGATCGGTGATCGGTGAAAAGACAGTAGCAAACTGCCATTTGATCAGGCTCACTTAATACATACTGCTCACTCAAAACTTAAAACTTAAAACTCAAATCTGATAACTGATAACTGATAACCGGTAACTGAAAACTCACATCTGGTAACTGATAACTTACCCACTGATAACTGATAACTGATAACTGATAACTGATAACTGAAATTATGGCTTTTAATATTTCTAATTGGTCTATCAAAAATCCCATTCCCACGATCCTGATCTCCCTAGTTATGGCCTTAATGGGATACATTGCCTTTCTAGGATTAGGGATCGATCGCTCTCCTAATATTGACATTCCGGCCGTGATTATCACCGTTAATCAACCGGGTGCAGGTCCAGAGGAATTGGAAACCCAAGTCACCAAAAAAGTCGAGGATGCGGTGGCTGCTTTGGGTAATATCGATCAAATTACTTCTACCGTTAACGAAGGCAGCAGCACCACCACCGTTAACTTTATCCTCGGCACTAACAGCGATCGCGCTACAAATGATGTACGCAATGCCATAGCGCAAATTCGGCAGGATTTACCCCAAGATACTAATGATCCAATTGTCCAACGTTTAGAATTTGCCGGGGGTGCGGTGATGAACTACACCATCTCCTCCCCGAAAAGATCGATCGCCGAATTAAGTGATCTAGTTGATCGTCAAATTGGCCGCGCTTTAACGGGAGTGCCGGGGGTAGCACGAGTCGATCGCGTTGGGGGAGTCGATCGAGAAGTGCGTGTAGATTTAGATCCCGGCCGTCTGATCGCCTACGGTATCACGGCCACGGCGGTTAATGACCAAATTCGTAGTTTTAATATTAATTTACCCGGAGGGCGATCGGAAATCGCCGGCAGTGAACAAACTGTCCGCACCCTCGGCAGCGCTGAAACTATCGAAGATTTAAGAAATTATCAAATCTCTTTACCTAACGGTGATAGCGTCCCCTTAAGCAATTTAGGGACAGTTAGCGATAGTTCCAGTGATCCTCGACAAATGGCCCTCTTAGATGGGCAGCCAGTGGTGGGTTTTTCGATTTTACGGGGGACTGGCAGCACCTTGGTGACGGTAGAAACAGCCGTGCGTCAAGAAATCGAGAATTTAAAGAAAAAACTGCCCGAAGATATTAAATTTCAATTAATTTTTACCCGTGCCGACTCAATTCGTGCTAGTTACGAAAGCCTTCTTAGCGATCTCCTGATTGGTTGTATGATGACGGTGATCACGGTGGGTCTATTTTTAGGCAATTGGCGCGCCACGATTATCACGGGTTTGGCCCTGCCTTTGTCCATTTTCCCGACTTTTTGGGTGATGCAATCCCTAAATTATACCCTTAACGGCATGACCCTACTGGCGTTAGCTTTAGCTTTGGGTAATCTGGTCGATGATGCGGTGTGTATGGTGGAGGACATCGATCAACATTTAGCTATGGGTAAAAAACCCCTGCAAGCGGCCTTTGATGCCTCAAAAGAGATTGGATTAGCTGTTTTAGCCAGTGCGGCGGCAATTATGGCGGTATTCCTGCCGGTTGCTTTTATGGGCGGTGTGCCAGGGCAATTCTTTCAACCTTTCGGCGTTACGGTGGCGGTTTCTACCCTATTCTCCAGTTTGATCGCTGTCACCGTCACCCCGATGTTAAGTGCCTATATTTTACAGCCGAAAAAGCTGAAAACCGGTGATAATAATCCCTCCTCGCGCCCCCGTTTTCGTCCCTACAAAAGTTTGTTAACTTGGGCTTTACGTCATCGAATCCTGACTTTATTGGCGGCTTTGGCCTTTTTTATCGGTAGTTTACAGTTAGTTCCCTTGATTCCAAAAGGGTTATTTAGTTCTGGGGATACTGGATTAAGTACGATCAGCCTAGAATTGCCTCCCGGTGCGACTTTGAATGATACTGTTGCCGTGGCCAATCAGGTGAATAGTTTACTGCAAAAAAATCCCGCCGTCTCTAATGTTTTGGCTATTCCGGGAGATTCGGGGCGGGTAAACACGGGGTTAATATATGTTAATTTAGTTCCTAAGGAACAGCGATCGCTGACTCAACGGCAATTTGAGGAACAAACCCGTCGGGATTTCCAGAAGATACCGGGGGCAAGAGTGACTTTTCGGGCGCAGGGGGGAGCAGGAAGCACTAAGGATGTCGCTATTATTTTAAAAAGTGAAAATGGCGATATTTTAACCCAAACTGCCCAAAAATTAGAGCGAGAAATGCGGGCTTTACCCGGTTTTGTCGAGGTAAGTTCCGGGGTAAGTTTAGTTAAACCGGAGATTATTATTCAACCGGATCCTGTCCGGGCTGCTGATCAGGGAGTCTCGGTCAGAGCGATCGCCCGTACTGCATCTTTAGCTTTAATCGGCGATAATGAGTTTAATTTAGCTAAATTTAACCTTGCTGACCGACAAATTCCCATCCGGGTAAAAATTGCCAACGATGGACGCAGCGAGATAGAAACTCTGCAAAATTTGCGCGTTCCTAGCAGTAATGGGACGTTAGTACCGCTTAACTCGGTGGCGACAATTAGCTTAGGTAGTGGACCTGCGGAAATTCAACGCTTTAACCGTCAACGTCAGGTTAATATTGGAGCTAATTTAGAGGGAGTTTCTTTGGGAAGTGCGGTGACACAAATTCGCGCTTTACCAATCATGAAAAACTTACCCCCAGAGGTGACAGAAGAACCCTTTGGTGATGCTCGTATTATGCGCGATATCTTCGCTCGTTTTTTGGGGGCGTTAAGTTTAGCAATTATTTCTATCTATGGGATTCTGGTATTGTTGTATAACAATTTTCTCTATCCCCTAGCGATTTTAACTTCCCTTCCTTTATCGATTGGTGGTACTTTAATCGCTCTTTTAATTACCCAAAAAGAGTTAGGTTTATACGCTTTAATTGGCATAGTTTTACTGATGGGGTTAGTCACTAAAAATGCGATTCTGTTAGTAGATTTTGCCCTGAGTGGTATTGAGTCAGGGAAACCGCAATTTAAGGCGATGATTGATTCGGGAGTCTCTCGTTTACGACCAATTATTATGACCTCCGTTTCCACAGTTGCCGGGATGTTACCGATTGCTTTAGCTTTGGGTGCAGATGGGGAAATTCGCGCACCGATGGCGATTGCTGTTATTGGTGGTTTTACCACTTCCACCCTATTAACTTTGGTGGTTGTGCCGGTAATCTTTACTTATATCGATAGTTTTTACTATTGGTTGCGGGGATTATTTGTTAAACAAAAACCCAAGTCGATTTAGTAGTAAAATATCTTGCTGAAAGCTTGAGAAAAAACCCAGAGAAACTAACCCATGAATCCCTTGACAGTCACACATCAAACTCTATCCCTTCCCCCCATGGGCTGCGGTACTTGGGCCTGGGGAAATCGTCTTCTCTGGGGTTATGATGAGAGTATGGATAGCCAGTTACAAGCGGTTTTTAATCTCTGCGTCGAGCGGGGTGTCACCCTATTTGATACGGGAGACTCCTACGGCACAGGCAAACTCAACGGACAGAGTGAGAAGCTATTAGGACGCTTTACAGGGGAATATACCGGTTATAACGCTGATCATATCCGTATTGCCACCAAACTCGCCCCTTATCCTTGGCGTTTAACCCGTCATGCCATGGTGAAAGCTTGTCAAGCTTCGGCAACCAGATTAGGCCGCCCGGTGGATTTAGTGCAAATGCACTGGTCAACGGGCAATTATGCGCCATGGCAGGAGGGAGGATTATTAGACGGATTGGGGGATTGTCTGGAAAAGGGGTTAGTTAAAGGAGTCGGTTTATCCAATTTTGGACCGAAAAGATTGAAGTCTGCCTATCAAAAGTTTGCCAGTCGCGGCATTCCTATTACCAGTTTACAGGTACAGTATTCTCTCCTTTCTACCTATCCTCTCACTGACTTAGGATTAAAGGAACTATGTGATCAATTGGGCATTAAAATTATTGCCTATAGTCCCTTAGCTTTGGGTTTATTAACGGGGAAATATCGAGATAATAAAAACTTACCCCCAGGATTACGTCGCTTCCTTTTTGGTCAATTAATTCCCGCTATTTCGCCTCTGATAAGTTGTCTAGAAGTTATCGCCCAAGCTAAAAATAAAACCATTAGCCAAGTTGCCTTAAATTGGTGTATTTGTAAGGGAACAATTCCTATCCCCGGAGCTAAAAATATTCGGCAAGCTGAGGATAATCTTGGGGCTTTAGGATGGACTTTAGACAGTGGGGAAATAGCAGAATTAGATAAAATTGCCGCAGGTTTGGATAAAAAAATGGTACAAAATATCTTTCAAACTAAGTAGGGTTGGCTGAAAAAGCTTGTTGGTGGGGTGTGGAACGAACCACAAAGACACAAAGGACGCAAAGATTGATCGCTTATAAGTTAAACTGATCAGACAAAGAATAAGAGAGCCAATTTCCCCCCGATTACTCGAAGAACTGGCAATTTTTGAGGTCAAAAAAGCCTAAAGATATTATCCAACAAGGTTTTTAGATTTATTCAGCAAACCCTAAGTAATACTAAATCTGGTTATTAAGAACTGATTATTTATTCTCCCTATTGCCTTTTGCCTCTTGCCTTTTGCCTATCCTAACCAAGAAGTTAATTTTGCACGACTACTTATCTTGAGAGACCAATTTTAAGCTGGGACGGGGTTGCAAAGTTCCCCCGTAAGCGACGGCAGTATGAGGAGATAGGACAAGATGAGGAGATATGCCCAAAGAAATTCGATAGATTTCCTCAGCTTTATCAATTAATTGCTGTTTAACCGGCTCTTTCGGCAAATTTTGCCGCCAAGCTAGGGGAATCCCCTCGATCCCGTTGTACAATCCCGCCCAAATTCCCGCTAAAGTGCTAGTTAATTGCCGTTGATAGGGACTAGAATTAGCACGACGCACGCTAACGGCGAAATCCTCGCTCGTTTGCAGAAAGGTATAGAGAGAAAATGCGATCGCAATTCCTAAAGGTGAGCTATCTTTCGCCCAAGCCGATAAGATGAACTCTAAGGGATGATTCTGCCCTAAAGCTGACTGAATCTGCTCTAATAGCTTATTCTTGGGGTTAATAGTTAGCAATTGCCCCATTAACTGATTTAAAGGCCTTTTTCCCTGTAATAACAGACCTACCGCCTCTCCCCAAATTATCGCTTCTTGTCGGGTTAACTCGGAAATTAAGCCCTTTTTCAGCCAAAAATTTAATCTAGCTTGCCAACGTTCCCCATGGTCAGGCCAGGTTAAAATCTCCGGCAGTAGCACAAATAATAACGCCGATTCCGACTGCTGCCTAGCTGCGATCGCAATGGGCAAATCTTCCTGAGATTGCAGAGCTTGCAAAAGCAGGGTCGTCCTCGGTGTAGCCTCATAGTTAAAGGCTGGTATTAGGGGCTGATTATGCAATGATTCCCCGATATATGCCCCGATTAACCCTCCCTGAAGGCGTTCGAGGGGTGAAAAGACCTTCTGCATAAATTAGCTCAATTTGCCCGGTAGGTGACTTCCCCGACTTTGCCCGGTTGCCCCAGTTGTTGAGCATGAGCATTATTAACGGCAACGTAAACCCCGCCAGCATTACCCGCTCTCACGGTTAATTCCCGGTTTGCTTGCCAAGTGCGATGGGTTCCCTGGGGCAGCACACCCTCAAATTCTGTCTTGCCATCCACCACCACCCGCAGCCAGCAGTCATCTTCCAGTTTTACCCCCACCACCAGCTGCTGATTATTGCTGGTTTTGTTGGCTACCGGTTGAAGGGGATTGCTTTTCGGTTGGACAATTTGCTGTTGTGGCAAGGAAGGCGGCGGTAAGCGATTCGATTGCAGTACCGATTTTTGCAGGACGTGGGATAGGGTTTGTACGGAACCAATAACTAAGATTAAATAGAGAAAATAGAGATGAATCGGGCGAATTTGAAGACTTGGCAGCGATAAAGACGGTTTTGTTCCCCTAAAAAAGTTATTTACCTTGGTAGGAAAACGCCGGCTAATCGTCTCACCATCCAGGGACAGACTATCGGCAAATTGTTTGATTAACCAACGAATATAAATCGGTTCGGGCAATGCCTCCAAATCCCCCGCTTCCAACGCTTCTAGGCGATGGCGCGGGATTAAGGTTTTCTGGGCAATTTCCTCGAGAGAAAGGGACTGTTCTAGGCGATTTTTTTGCAAATAAACGCCTATTTCCGCTAATTTGCTGCGTTGTTTACGCTGGGGATCGAGTTGTGATTGGAGAAGGCGAAACATATCGCTATTAGGGGCTGACTTTCAGCTTAGTTAATCTGGTTCTTTAAATATTTCAGTTCATCAAGGGTTAAAAAACGGTAATCACCCAAGGGTAAGGGGGAATTATTACCAGAGTTTAATTGAATACGACCGATGGCGCTGCGATGAAGTTTCAGGACGCGATAGCCTAACTCTTCGGCTACAGAGCGAATCTGCCGATTTCTTCCCTCCACTAAAATAACTTCTAGTAGGGTTTTTTGGTCGGTTTGCTTGAGTATCTCAACCTGTGCGGGTAAGGTTTTTTTTCCCTCTAAGAGGATACCTTCTCGCCAACGCTGGAGAGCAAGTCTATCAATCGCACCATCTAGCCAAACCCGATAGGTTTTGGGCAAATGATAACGGGGATGGGTGAGGGTGAGGGTCAGTTGACCGTCGTTGGTGAGGAGTAAAGCCCCAGTGGTGTTGATGTCCAACCTGCCTACGGGATGTAACCCTGTCTCGCTGGCGAGGGAGTCGGGCAAAAGGTCGATTACTGTCGGCCGGTTTTGTGGATCCTTACAGGTAGAAACCACACCAATGGGTTTGTTGATCAGTATATACAATCTTTTGGGACGATTGGCCGGTTCAATTTTTTTTCCGTCTATTTCTAGGTGATCTTTTTCGGGGTCGGCTTTTTCTCCTAACTGCACGATTTTGCCATTCCGTCTCACCCGGCCGGCTACGATCATCTCCTCCGCCCTTCTTCGGGAGGCAATTCCCCACTGGGCAAGGATTTTCTGGACTCTCTCCGCCATTTTTTTTTAGTTTTTAACCCTTTCTATCTCCTATTATAGGCATCCTAAAAGGGTTTTTTCGCCCAAATAGTGAAGAAAAACCGAATATCTCCGGCTGCCTCTTTGATTTTTTTTCTTTGAAAACTTCTCAAAAAAAAGAGGAGTAATCCCTTGACTTGGGCGGCGGCTTCGGTTATACTTTTCTTATAATGGGAATCTGTGCGTTTTTTAGTGAACTCTACCACTCCATTGTATATAAAGTCTTATAAAAATATTATTGCAAAAAGCCGTGAAAAAAGCAAGCAAAATTTTGCCGACAATTGTTAAAAAAGTCGGGCTAATTTTTTTTACGGGGGGATATGACTTTAAACGGGTTATTTCTCGGTTATCCAAGCGGTTGAGAGAAGAAAGAGATCGGCAATTGATGGAAGAAATTGTGAATGAATAGAGAAAATCATTACTAATACATTTATCTGTGTTGATTTTAGTTTTATAGATTCTTGTAGGGTGCGTGTTTGCGGCGATAATCTCTGACAAAAAAACAAATTAATAATCCGCACCCCACGCAGCAACTTAATTATTAAATTGGTGCGTTACGCTATCGAATGGCGTACCCTACAGGATTAATGTTAACTTATTTTTCAGGAATAGCAGATAGGATAGCTCGAAGTGCTTTGTTTACATCTTCAGAATTTTTGAAAACTTTAGCGACATCCGATTCTAAGGTAACAGTTATTTTTGTCTCATTTACCTGAGAAGCAAAACGATTAGGATGAGCCTTAGTATAATTAAAATTATATTCAGGAAGTAGGTCATCCTGTAAATTTTGGTTAGTTTTAGAGTCCTGTGTATTTTTCATAGTCTTGGCGTTCCTTTTTGGTTGTTAAACGTGCGCTGATAATACGAATCATTTGATTTTTTTCAGTAAAACAAACTACTAAAAGGCGATTCTTGTCATCGTGTCCGATAATAATTTCTCGTTTTTCACCGACCGAATGCCACTCATCATCAAAAATGTAGGCTAGAGGATCTCGAAAAACAGCCTTGGCTTCTTCAAAATTGATGCCATGCTTTTTGAGATTAAGTTTTGCCTTGGGGTTATCCCACTCAAATTGTAAGTTCATCAACTTAATTATAGTTCAATCTCCTACTAAACGGTACACTTTTAAATTTTAAGTAATTTTTTTTTCATGAGAAACTTCTAACCAGCCTTCTATTGCCTCTTTAACCATGACCATCAAATCATCATAATTTTCTGCCCAAGTATGACAACCAGACAAAGCTAGTACATTTGCACACCAAACATCATCTTCTTGCCAGACAACCACTTTGATATTCATAATAAATATTTTTTATTGACTGATATTTATTTTAAAAATAACATAAATTTGTTTTTTTTGTGTAAGCCTGAGCTTGTAGGGTGCGTGTTTGCGGCGATAATCTCTGACAAAAAAACCAATTAATAATCCGCGCTCCACGCACCAACTTTATTATTAAATTGCTGCGTTACGCTTTGGCTAACGCACCTACGATTTATGTTTATGTTTGTGGCTAAATTGACAAAAGTTGCTCAAAATATAGCCTTAGCAAAATAAATCGGCCTATTCCTAGTTAACCTGAGTTGAGGATAAGCCGAAACCCTAATTTTACCCTAGCTGGTTATCTCTATTCTTTCGTGGAAGTCATGGCAAAATCTCCTTAGTCCGATAATTCTTTGTACCAATGCCATCACACAAATGCCTATCCTCCTCCCTAACATCAGAATTAGGATTGTGCAAATAAACCCGCACCCAATCGCAACTACGCCCCATTAAAGCGTTTAAGTCCTGCATTGTCCTACAATCTTTGTGTATTGCCCTACAACTCTTCTGCATCGCCCTACAATCCTTCTGTATCCTCACAAAGAAGTCTAAACCAAGATTAACGGGATTTTAGGATTAACTGGATTATTTACTTGGAAACTCCCGACAATCTTTTAAGGTTGAGCATCCTGAAAATCCTCTAATCCTCAAAATCCTGATACTGACTATTTACCCCCAATCCCATCACACAAATATCTATCCTCTTCTCTAGCATCAGAATTAGGATTGTGCAAATAAGCCCGTACCCTATCGCAACTACGCCCCATTAAACCATCTAAACCCCAACCATATTCTCCATTCCACAGTTTGATAGTTTCGTCACTACTACCGGTCGCTAAAGTCTTACCGTCTGGACTAAAACTCACACTCCAGACAGAGTCATTATGCCCTGTCAGAGTGCGGATTTCTTTCCCTGTCTCTACATTCCACAGCTTGATTGTGTTGTCCCAACTACCGGTCGCTAAAGTCTTACAGTCACTGCTAAAACTAAAACTATATAAATTTCAATTATGACCTGTGAGACTGCGTATTTCTTTAACTGTCTATACATTCCACAGTTTGATTGTGTTGTCACAACTATCAGAAGCTAATGATTTACCGTCTCTGCTAAAACTCACGCTACCGAAACCGCCATTATGCCCTGTGAGAGTGCGGATTTCTTTCCCTGTCTCTACATTCCACAGCTTGATTGTGTTGTCACTACTACCGGTCGCTAAAGTCTTACCGTCACTGCTAAAACTCACACTATTGACATTTCCATTATGCCCTGTGAGAGTGCGGATTTCTTGACCTGTCTCTACATTCCACAGTTTGATTGTGTTGTCACCACTATCAAAAGCTAATGTTTTACCGTCGCTGCTAAAACTCACGCTATTGACATGGCCATCATGCCCAAAGAGAGTGAGGATTTCTTGACATGTTGACCCATTCCACAGTTTGATTGTCCTGTTAAAACTACCAGAAGCTAAAGTCTTACCGTCGCTGCTAAAACTCACGCTTGAGATACTAGCATTATGCCCAGAGAGAGTGCGGATTTCTCGACCTGTCTGGATATTCCACAGTTTGATTGTCTTGTCACTACTACCGGTCGCTAATGTCTTACCGTCGGGGCTAAAATTCACACTCCAGACACGGTCATTATGCCCAGAGAGAGTGCGAATTTCTTCCCCTGTTTCTACATCCCACAGTTTGATAGTCTTGTCAGCACTACCGGTCGCTAAAGTCTTACCGTCGTTGCTAAAACTCACGCTATTGACACCGCCATTATGCCTAGAGAGAGTGCGGATTTCTTCCCCTGTCTCTACATTCCACAGTTTGATTGTGTTATCATGACTACCAGAGGCTAATGTTTTACCGTCGGGGCTAAAACTCACACTCAAGACAGAGTCATTATGCCCTAATAAGCGATTATATTCCCTTCCTTCAATTAGAATCTTCTGCAAGGCATCTATTACCTTCGTGTTGCTTGCATTGTGTTTCTGTAAAATTTTTCCAGCCTTAATCGCTTCAACAAAAGCTTCTAAATCTTTTCCCCCTTCATTAAAGAGATACAAAGAATAACCACTGAGAGAATTTGCTAAACTAAGTTCTGTATTAACTTCACGTTGTTTGCGTTCGGCTTCGGCTTTCTGAAGTCGTTGCTGGTATTCCCGACTTGCCCTCATAAACTCAACCGTTACATCCCCAAAATAATTCCTTAAGGCATTTAAATCAGGTAGAGATTTCGCTTTTAATAGATTGCCCACTTGCGTCAACTTAGAGCCAGTCCAAAGCTCACTAATTGCTTTTTTCTCATCCGCTTTATCTTTCCACCAAGATTCAGCCGCTTCTTTTAATTGTCTTTCTAAAATAATCTCCTTCTCATATTTAGTAATCCAGTCCTGTAACCTTTGCCAAGAGCCAATCAAAGCTTCATGGGCAATTTCTACCATGCCTTCCTGACGGCCACTCACCAACAGACGATATTTTTTCACTAATTCATCAACAATTTTTCCTAATTCATCATTAAATCCAGATTTATTTTTCCGTTTACTAACTCTTTTTCCATCCGATGTAATTGTCACTAACTGAACAAAAATACTTTCAACAGCTTTTCCCTGACCCTGAGATTCAAAATGTTGATAAATTTTCTCTGCTTGTTGTTGTAAAGCTCCCCCAACACCGCCCAAATTTTTATAAGTATCGTAATCAAGTAACCTATCCGATAAATCATCCTTTTGCCATAAAAGATCTAAGGTATATTGTAACAAAGGTAAAGACCGAGATTCACCTCTAAAATCTTCAAGAATATTCTCAATCAAATTCAGATCAACATTTACTCCATGAGTCGCCGCCGGATTTTTAATCACTAACTTCAATTCCCGATCTGCCATGGGCGTAATATAACTAAATGGCTTTCTTCCATCGCTTTGTATCGTCACTACAAAATCAGGAAACGTATGCATAAATTGATCTAAAAAGTCAGTTCTCATTGTCAAGACAATTTTGACTGATGAATTATTAGTTCGCTGTAAATAACTAATTAAATTCTCTAAAGATTGAATAAATAGACAACCATTATTATCCTGACTTTGAGTTAAAATTTCTTCAAATTGATCAATAAAAATTAACCACAAAGACTCTGGCTTTTTCTTTAAGGTTGTGATGACCTTTTCTAGGTATTCAACCGCAGCCGTTATATTATCTTGGGGTGGTAAAGCAACTTGAGCCTCCGATTGTTTATAGTCCGTGGGAGATTGAGAAATAAAATTGGCAACCTGAAGATAGAATGAGAAAAAAGGATCATCATTAGGAACCATGCTTAAATTAGAGAAATTGGGCTTATATTTAGCCGATAAAGCAGGAATTAAACCAGCTTGTACTAAAGAAGACTTGCCACTTCCTGATGCTCCTAAAAGAAAAATTAAATTCTCTTTTTCTAGCTCTTTTAATAAATCATTAATGACCTTTTTGCGTCCATAAAAAAGATTCGCATCATTTGCTGTAAATGCAACTAAACCTAAATAGGGAGAATTTTCATTGATGGTTGCAGCAACTTTCTCCTCTTCAGGATCATCGCCATAGTTTATTTCTGTCTTGACATAAATATTCTGTGTGTTATTATCACCCTGCTGAATAACCTGCTTTTCAGCCTGAAAATGGGAGCGAAAAATAGATTCAGACATTTGTTTCTCCTCATGCTCTCCCTAAATTTAATTTAGTCAAAGACTAATATTCTCAATGACATTCTTTTCCCCTTGTTGAATCACCTGTTTTTCTGCTGTAAACGTTCCACCAAATTTAGGTTGAGAACCTGCTAATTCATTTGTCTTCAGCACTTGGTTTAATTTCTCTGCCAACTCCTTGATTTCATCTCGGTCATTAGGCTCTAATGTCTTTAATTGCTTTTCAAAAGGTTTCTCATAAGTTTCAGTATCTTCTTCATAATCTTTTAGTGCTTCCTGTGCTTTAGTATTCTCGGCAAATTTCTTCTTAATCAACGCTTTTAAACTCTCATAAGCATCCTTAACGGCTGTTCCTGCCGTATCCTTAGCAGCAGCCGTCGCACCAGCAGCCAACGCAGCGAGAATTAGAGAAATCGGTTCCATTGCCTGAGACTCCAAATTAGATATTGCTAACTCAATCTTACATCAAATCAGTTTTTAATAGTAAGCCAAATCGCAATCAGCTAGAGAACTGGAATTTCACGGCCAAGCCACTAAGCCTTAAAAGTATTGCTAAGTAGGTAGGCGTTAAAAATTATCAGATACCCTCCTTATTAAGGGGGGACTAAGGGGGGATCGAACCTAAAATCGATTTTTAATTTAATTATAACCAGCTACTTATGCAAAAATCTTAGCCGAAAAAGCCAAACTACGGTTTTCCCTGTGGATGGGGTTTATCAGTTATGAGATTTGAGTTTTCAATTCACTGTTTACTGAACAATGAAAAAAGCCCCCTGATTATCGCCGATGATACCAACGGGTAAATAACTTTTCTAACTCCACCCAAACGAATAACAAGGTACTAAATCCCAAACAGATTAATAATTCTTCTTTAGTTAAAAATTGAGTACCGAAAAAATCCCGCAGGGCAGGAACATAGATTAACATCAGTTGAAAAATTGTCGTCAGGGTTACTGCTACCCAGAGATAGGGATTAGTCAAAGGATTCATTTCTATGGTAAGATGATCGCTCGATCGCACGGAAATGGCATGACCCATCTGAGCTAAACAGAGAGTAGTAAAAACCATAGTTTTCCATGAACCAGTATTACCAAAAAGCGGATCCAAGCGCACAGCGATCAACATTTGAGTGATATTAATAATCGAAAAAATAATCCCAATTCTCACAATATAACTGCCCAAACCGCGAGCAAAAATACTTTCTTGGGGACTAAAAGGAGGGCGACGCATAATATTAGGAGAAGCGGGTTCCACAGCCAAAGCTAAAGCAGGTAAACCATCGGTAACTAAATTCATCCAGAGAATTTGTAGGGGAGTGAGGGGAGTAGCTAAACCCAAAAGAGGCGAAGCGGCGATAGTAATCACTTCCCCGATATTACTGCCGAGAATATATTTAATAAAACTGCGAATATTGTTATAAACCACTCGCCCTTCTTCCGTGGCAGCGACGATGGTGGCAAAATTATCATCAAGGAGAATCATATCACTAGCCTCTTTGGTGACATCGGTGCCGGAGATTCCCATGGCAATGCCGATATCTGCTTGTTTCAGGGCTGGAGCATCATTCACCCCATCTCCGGTCATAGCAACAAATTTACCCTTTTTTTGCAAGGCGCGGACAATAGTTAATTTATGTTCGGGGGAGACACGGGCATAGATGTTAGTTTTGTCAATAATGTTTTCTAGCTGAATTGGTGATAATTTATCTAATTCTCGCCCTGAGATGACTAAAGCTCCCGCTTGGGCAATACCAAGACTTTTAGCCACCGCTAGAGCAGTTAATTGATGATCGCCGGTGATCATGATTGGACGGATTCCCGCTTCTCGACACCTAGCCACGGCGATTTGTACCTCTGGTCGCGGTGCGTCGATCATACCGACCATTCCTAACCAAATTAGCTTATCTTCGCTGATTTCAGTTGATTCTGGCGGATAAATTAGTGTTTTATAGGCTAATCCTAAGACTCGTAAACCCCTGTTAGCCATAGCATTGTTAGCGACTAAGACTTTTTCTTTTTCCCTATCCCCAAAAGGAAGACTTTCTAATCCCGATTGGTAGGAGAGACACTGTTCAAGGATTAATTCCGGGGAACCTTTGGTAAATAGTACGGGATTGACTCCTTGACAAATGACCGACATTCGCTTTCTTTGGGAAGAAAAGGGGATTTCAGCGATTCTAGGGAACTCTTGCTTGGTTAGGGATAAATTTAAGCCCGCTTTCGCCCCTAAAACTAATAAGGCTCCTTCCGTGGGATCGCCTAAAATGCTATCATGACCGTTATCGAGGTCTAAACTGGCATCGTTGCAGAGGATACTGGCAATTAAAAGATGATGTAATTCTAGATCGGTTTTGGGATCGATCGCCCGTTGCTTGGAGTCTAAAAATTGTCCTTTTGGGCTATATCCTTCTCCAGTCACCGAAAAATTGCGATTAATTGTCTCTATCTCCCGCACGGTCATTTTATTTTCCGTTAGCGTCCCAGTTTTGTCGGAACAGATCACATTAACGGAACCAAGGGTTTCTACTGCCGGCAGTTTGCGAATCAAGGCCTGACGTTTGACCATGCGTTGGGTACCTAGGGCGAGAGTTAGGGTGATAACTGCGGGTAATCCTTCGGGAACGACGGCTACTGCCATACTAAGGGAAACTTCGACTAATTCCTCTAGGGCCGACCAACCGGCATTGATCAGGCCGATGGTAATAGTCAGGGCAACTAGAATGAGAGAACCAGCAACAAGGACATTACCCAAGTGAGTCATTCTTTTTTGGAGAGGAGTGGGTTCATTGCCGACTGTTGCTAACATTTGAGCGATTTTGCCTAATTCCGTTGTCATCCCCGTATTGGTAACGATGATCTTGGCCCGGCCTTGCAGTACCTCTGTTCCAGTAAAGACAAAATTTAAGCGATCGCCAAGGGGAGTATCCCTGTCTAAGGGGTCAATGGAGGCGGATTTATTAACACTATTTGCCTCTCCTGTCAAGGCCGATTCGCGAATTTGCAGGTTAAAAGCTTCGATAATTTGGCCGTCGGCGCTGATTTGGGTTCCCGCTTCAATCAGCATGATGTCCCCGGGGACGAGATTAACCGCGTCTATTTCCCCGCGTTGACCCTCGCGAATAACATTAACTTGGGGAGAGGAAAGTTTTTTTAAAGCGGCCAGAGCTTTTTCGGCGCGACTTTCTTGCAGATAGCCGAGGATGCCATTGAGGATGACAATTGTTAAGATAGCGATCGTATCTTTGAAGGGAACACCAATTTTAGCCAGATGACCGCGCTGCAATTCCAGTAAATCCAGTCCTCCGGAAATTATGGCCACGGCAATTAAGAGGAGGAGCATAATATTGGTAAACTGATCTAGGAGAATTTGCCAATTACTGCGCCCTGGACGTTCTTTTAGTTCATTTTTGCCATAATATTTAATTCTTTGGGCGATTTGCTCCCTATTGAGGCCATTAACAGCCGAACTACCGAGGATAGATAGGGTGGTTTCCACCGGATAGGTATGCCAAGGTTGTTGCAAGTTAAGGCTAGAATGGGCAGAATAGTCGGCATTAGCGGCCATGGCAAGTGAAGATAGTTGATCTAAATAGATCTTAGCCGTTTCTTTCCCTGGTAACAGGAAAAAACAAATGTTTAAACTGGCTCTTCCTGCTCATAGACAGTCTTAACGAGTAATGTAGATAAGTAGCTGGTTATAATTAAATTGAAGATAGATCCCCCCTGCCCCCCTTGATAAGGGGGGTGCCGATCCCCCCTTAATCCCCCCTTAATAAGGGTGGTGTCTGAAAGTTTTTAACATCTACCTACTTAGTCAACAGCTTAGTAGGGCAAAGTAAACCAAAATTGTGAACCTTTTTCGTCATTATTCATAATGCCAATTTCCCCTCCGTGAGCATGGATAATTTGACGACATAGATATAAACCTAGTCCTAAACTAATCTGATTATTATTATTGCCTCGTTGATAGCGATCAAATAATTGTTTTCTCTGGGTTTCGCTAATTCCCACCCCATTATCGGCAATGCTACACCGGAGACAATTACCCTCTAGTCTAGCCGAGAAAGTGATAATTATACCTTGGGGATTGTGTTTAAGAGCATTGGCTAATAAATTCTCAAAAACTCGCCAGAGATGGTGAGCGTCGGCATTAACTAAGGGTAAATCGGGGGAAAAATTATTAATTAAAGTTGCTTGATTTTCCTTTAATCTTAACTCCCATTCCTGACCGATCTGTTGACCGATTTCGTAGAGAGATAAAGGATTTAGTTCTAGGGAAACTCCCCAAAGATCATTTTGTCGGGTTTCGACAAGAGAATCAATTAAAGTTAATTGTCGATCGCAACTGTTGGCCATCTGTTGTAAAATCTTCCGGGATACTTCTTTAGTTTCTCCCTGAGAATTTTTAATTAAATTATTTAAGATCATTGACATCCCGATCACGGGATTGCGGAGATCGTGAGAGACAGCATGAAGATAAATTTCTAAAGTTTCCTCAGTTTTTTGACGTTCTTTAATTTCGTTTTGTAGTTGTTTTTTTTGACGAGAAATAGTTAATTGATTTTCAATGCGGGCCATCACTTCTTCCCCTTGAAAAGGTTTAGAAATATAATCGACACCTCCCACTTGAAAAGCTTTGACTTTATCGAAGACATCATCAAGGGCGCTGATAAAAATCACGGGAATTTCTCTGGTTTTTTCATCAGCTTTTAACTGTTCACAAACTTGATAACCATTGAGATCGGGCATATTAATATCGAGGAGGATCAGATCGGGAATTAGCGATCGCACTGTATTCAGGGCCATCTGTCCATTAATCGCTTTCCGTACCTGATATCCCTTCTCGGTGAGCATAATCGACAATAGCCGCACATTATTGGGCAAATCATCGACAATTAAGACACTAGGGCGCGGTGTGAGTTGAGTCATGCCGGTTATTTTATAACTCAAACTATTTAGTAAAAGTGTATAAAAAAACAGACGCGACACTCGCATCCGTTACAAAATTAACTATATTTTGAGGACAAGAACATCTAAGGATTTTCACCACCCACAGCGATGCCTGTACCATAAATCTGAGCATTTGTCAAGTTAATTCTCTCCATTGATGCACCCGTCACATCAGCATCATAAATCATGGCACTGGTGAAATTGACTCCATTGAGATTAGCTTGATTCAAACTGGCATTAGTCAGAAAAGCTGCGGTTAAATTTGCGCCTTCTAGGTTAGCATCGGTCAAATCTGCGCCCTCTAAGTTAGCTTCCTCCAGATTAGCTCCCTGTAAATTCGCTTTTCTCAAATCGGCACCGATTAGATGCGCCCCTCTTAAATCTGCACCCCGGAGATCACAGCCCGGACATTCCCGCGTATTCAGTAATTGTTGCACCTGTTGGGGATTTTCCGCACCGACGGGGTTAATCAGCAGTAAGGAGGCTAGGGAACCTAGAACAATCATTAAAGTCCTTTTCATCGTTTTAGCCTCCTCTTTCGTTTTCCTCTCTACTTTTAGGATAGGAAAAAAGCTGCTAACCAACTTCCCCCGATCGGGCTAATTCTCCTGTTATCTCACTTTTGCTTGCTTTTGCTAGTCGATCTCTCCTTTCATTACCGTTGCGATCGCTGCTCGGGCATTTTCCTTAAATTCCTTGACATCGACGCGACTTAATAACCAAACTGCCAGAATCATTCCCAATGCTTGCACGAGGAAAACTAAGCCATAAGCTAAAACCGGGCTAGAAAAGATAACTTTACCGATATTTAAAATCGTACCGCCTAAAACCGTGGCTAATCCCCGGGCGATCGCTTGTGATAATCCCCAAGCGCCGATAAAAGTTCCCGCAGTTTCGGCGGCGGTTAAATCTAACATTAAACTGGTAGCGCCAGCGGTAATCATTCCCGAAGCTAAACCGAAAAAGAGCAAGCTTGATTTTAATAAACTTTGGTCAGCAGAAAAGCCGGCAAAAATCAAGAGAATAAAACAAATTGTTGCAAAAATACAGCCATATTTAGTGGTTTTTTGTTTACCGATGCGGGGAATTAGCATAAATCCCGTGGCGGCAATACCAAAAAGGGTTCCAGTTCCCCAAAAAGCGTTTAATTGGGTGGTTTGGGCGATACACATCCCAAAAACCTCGCCGCCAAAGGGTTCCATAATTGCATCCTGCATAAATAGACTCAAAGTCATCATCAGCAGAAAGGTGAAAAATAAACCGGTTTGCCGACTAGCGGTGAGAACTTGTAGGGCATCTTTAAAGGTAATTTGATC
The DNA here is from genome assembly GCF_048564745.1 of Microcystis sp. Taxonomy (NCBI): domain Bacteria; kingdom Bacillati; phylum Cyanobacteriota; class Cyanophyceae; order Chroococcales; family Microcystaceae; genus Microcystis; species Microcystis sp. The sequence goes on along the minus strand of NZ_JBLZRT010000167.1, from coordinate 17,413 downwards.
CTCTCTTTGCACAAGAGTGGACCGACTACTAAAACGAGAATATTTTTTTTCTACGCCAAAAGTCGCTAAAATACAGAGAACGAAAACGATAGCGGGCATAATCGTGAACACGGGGTTAATTGTCGCCTGTAGTTGCGGAATATTGGCTATGGGGGCTGATTGAGTCGGATCATAGGTCAAAATATTTGTACCGCAGATATTGGGAGTATCCAGCAAACGAGAACTAACGATCGCCCCGACGACAATTCCCACCATCAGCATTGACCAAACTATAGCAACTAATTGCGATCGATTATCTTCATCGGACACATCCACCAAGAGGGCAGCAAAAGGGGTGGAACTGGCGCTTAAAGCTAGTCCGTAGAGGGCGAAAATTAAGGCTAAGAGGGCAATCCAGGCGTAGGAAATGGTATTCCATCCCGAAGTTTGAATACTAAGTCCCAATTGCCAAACTACCTGCAAAGCAATAAAAGCTAAAGCGGTAAAAACTGCCGCCCCAATCCAGACATAACCGCTGCGATGATGACCGAAAATAGTTTTACCGTCGGATCTTTGCCCAAACCAGATGCGTGCTGGACTAACAAACTGGTGCATAGCGATCGCAGCTGCGGCGAGAAAGGGTAAAACTTTTAACTCATCGATCATAATCCGATTGAGAACCCCCAAAGTCAGCAGGGACATAATACCTAGTCCCATCTGAAAGAGTCCTAAGCGAAACATGGTGAAAAGCCCCAGTTTTGGCAGGGGTTTTGGGGATGAGTGAGTAGAATGGAGAATATCGCTGGTAGCCATAGTTAAATCAATACGGGAAAAAAGCCAGTATTTAAAAATTTAACGCAGGACGAGCAGACATCTTCTGGGGATTTAAGTTTCTATCTCCGATAACCAAGTGGTCAGATCTGTCAAGCTGGTAAAATCGAGCAGCGCTTCTCCTAAAGTTTCTAATTGTTCTAGAGATAGTTCTTGGATTTGTTGGCTTAAAGTCGAGGATATTTCACCTAAACGACGGTTAAGTAGCCGTAGAATCAAAGAAACCGCTTCTTCTCGTCTTCCTTGTGCTTTTCCACTTTCCCGGATATCCTGATAAATAACTGATTCGCGCATAATTTCTTCCCTTAATAAGCTTCCGATGATTTCCTTACTTAATACTAACCCCGCCAGAATTGCTGTAGCGGCGGCTAAATTGCTTTTTTCAGTTCTACCCCCGATATTATCAATTTTTGCGGCTACTTGTCGTAGAATTTCCTATTGTATTATCCATTTTCTGAATTTATCCATATCATTATTGACTACTGCTTCAAATGCCACGTTAGCATCAATTATCATCCTTGTAAAATAAGTATTTATCGGCTGTATTTCAGTATCACTCTCGGTTGCAAATAAATGTTTTCTGATTTCTAAAATAAGTCTTAAGCTGTATTCCTTATTTCTTTTTGAATAATCTTCTAAAAGCTTACTTTTTGTGTTACTACTATGAACTAGCATATTTCTAATGCGATAGATATTATACACATCATTTTTGACATCGATTATTGCTTGTTTTATTTTATTCAAGCAAGTTGTGTGATCAATTTGACTATTTTTCTGCCCAAAATCATCAAAAAACTTGGATTTAATGGTAACAATAGCGAGCAATAATTGTAGGACTGAAATATTGTCCGCATTGTACCATTCTCCAAAAACAGATTTATCAAATTCCTTTTCCTTCGGAAGCCTCACAGTAATTTTTTCCGATTTATTGATAAAATGCTCAAGGGAATACCAAGAATATAGAAGCGCGTCGGAACTTTGTACTGACTCAACAGATTTACGATATAGTTCAATGGCAGTTAACCATGTTTCAACGCTTTTATTAAGTGAGTTTTTAGAAGAAAGCCAAGGACCAATTCTGTCAGTATAAATATTATTAGGAATATCAAATTCTTCATTCGATATATAAGAATGCTCAAAAAAAGCACCCTCACCTAGATCGTCACAGATAATGTAATTATTTATTTGTATTTCGTTGTTATTTGTCTTTTTCATGAGAGTATCCTTTCGGAAAAAGACAGACACAGCCCTCTCTACTGTTCTTATCGCTTGATCCTTCATTGAATAAAAATCATTTCCTTCGATGTCAACAGCAACATAATAAATACTCTCGGACATCACTTCAAATTCCTGTATTCTTTTTTCAAACTGAACAAGATCAGAACTTTCATCTATGTATGTGTCGTCTCGAAAAATACTTTTTGTTATTTTTCCATGAATTTTCGGAATATAAAAATAAACGTTACCTATATTTAATGATTGATAATTGGCTAGAGCAAAATTAGAAAGTTTAAAAATAACCTTATACTTTTTAGGTGGTTCGACATAAATTTTTTTCATCAGAAAAATCCTATCTTTAAGCCCCAAAGAGTCATAATATTGCTTGAGGGCAATTTTATAGTCTTCGTCTTCAGAATAAACTTCCTCGTTATATTTGGGTGATTCATATATGAGTGCACGGTATAAATACAATCGATATTTACTTGTACTTATAAGGTTCCAATGATCTTGAAACAAAGATAATTGTTTAGGTAATAAATTTTCTAGAGTTTTAACATGGTATCCTCGCTCAATAAACATTATTATAATAGTGTTAACGATAAATTTTAATTCCTCTCGATTCATTTCTTCTTTGAGGATTTCTGTAATAAGTAAATTAAGTAAACCTTCAAGACTTTCTACTGAAATTATCTCTCTTTGTATTATTTCAACAAAATATAATATGTCTTTTAATTCAAATTTTTTAGAATCTGATGCTGAATTTAAAGCTTCTAAAATAAATTTCAACTGAGTAGATATTGGTTTTGCCCATAAACTCTTAGCCGATGGCTCCCCAGCAGATTTTTTTGGGTCTTCTAAATATTGTTTAATCTGTGTAGTAAAATAATTTCTGGCAAATTGATTTTTTGAAAATTTTTCTCGATTTTCTAAAATTTCTTCTTCTAAATCTGTTATAATTAAAATCAGGTGTTTGTTGTAATCATTGTCTTTTAATTCTTTAATTGCCTTACAGCTGTCTGTCCATATATCTGTTACGTCAATGAGGTTTTGACGAATAAACTCTGGAATATCTTCGATTTTAGAATCGCAAGCATCGCAATTGTGATCCATTTCTATTCTCTCAGTGAACTATAAATATAGTATAGCAGTTATCCTGCTGGTTTTACCCTCGTCAATCCCGCTATCGAATATCTTACCAACGAATACGGGACTTTCTATCGAGTTGAGGGGGAATTAATCGGCAGTAATCAAGTTCACCTATCCGTGCTAGTGGCGCATCGCGTGCGCCCAAAATATAATATGGATATTTCGACCAAATTGAGATGCAGCCGTCGAGGTAGGTGTAGATAACAATAAAACTGAGCCTCAAGGAGACTCAGTTTCTAGTTTTTTAAGGACGGGAAATTAACGAATGTACTCTTTGAGGATACTATTACGGTTAGGGTGACGCAGTTTCCGCAGGGCCTTGGCTTCTATTTGACGAATGCGCTCGCGAGTAACGTTGAAAATCTGGCCGATTTCTTCGAGTGTTTTCATCCGGCCATCATCTAAACCGTAGCGTAGCCGCAGCACATCGCGTTCGCGAGGACTAAGGGTATCGAGGACATTTTCTAAATCCTCGCGTAATAGATTTTTAGAAACTTCATCTTCTGGGGTTTCCCCATCCGCTTCGATAAAGTCTCCTAAACGGGAATCTTCTTCTTTACCGATGGGAGTCTCTAGAGAAATCGGTAATTGGGCAGATTTGGCAATAAAACGCAGTTTTTCGATGGTCATCTCCATCTTGGTGGCGATTTCTTCCTCGGTGGGTTTGCGACGCATTTCCTGAGAAAGAATCTTGGTGGTTTTTTTGATCCGGGAGATGGTTTCGTAGAGGTGGACGGGAAGACGAATGGTGCGGGATTGATCAGCGATCGCCCGGGTGATGGCTTGACGAATCCACCAAGTGGCATAGGTGGAGAATTTATAACCCTTTTCGTGGTCGAATTTTTCGGCGGCGCGGATCAAACCGAGGGAACCTTCTTGAATTAAATCTTGAAAGGAAAGACCGCGATTCATGTATTTCTTGGCGATCGAAACCACTAAACGCAGGTTCGATTGTACCATTTTTTCCTTAGCGCGACGACCATGGTACAATCGACGCTTAAAGGCCGATAAGTATTCCTTTGATTTCGCCAGCCATTCTTCTACCATGGGAGCCGTTAGCTCCGTCTTACCTAAATAAGCCTTAATATCCGATAATTTCGGTTCTTTTTCCGATTTTTCGGCGATAATTTTTTCGATGCGCTCGAACAGGAAAACCTGTTTTCCCCATTCAGCATCGCTATAGAGGCAAAAATCTTCGCGAATGCGTTCTAATTTCAGTAGATCGGCGATTTTTCTCGCTAATTCGATCTCCTCCTCCGCTCTCAATAACCGAATCCTGCCGATCTCTTGCAGATAAATCCGAATCGAATCTTCTGTATAGGGTTTTTTTCTAGCGGCGTCGCGACGACGAGCGCTGGCAAGGCGGCGGGTTTTTTTGCCATCGTTGCTATCGCTGACTTCTTCTAGCTCTAACTCGATATCCTCATCATCGAAGTCTTCGTCTAGGTCAATCAAATCTAAATCCAATGGCGGCTCGGTAAGGGTTAGTACATCGTGGGCCTGCATCATGCCGTTTTCCTCTTGCTCCTTCTGTGCAAAACTAGAAGATCGAATCTCAATCTAGGTGATACTGAACAAATTTGTGTCTCAAATCCGAGACGGGGAAAGACTTTTCCGATTGTAGCTTTAATTACAACAAATGGGAGAAGATCTTTGCTTAAATTCTCTTGTGTCGATGCGATTTTAGCGACACGGAATGCTGTTTTAGCTCGGTCAACTCATAATCTGGCTCCTGCAAAAATTGGGTAAATGGCTGGAGGACTGGCATCCGATCGCAGGTTTGTCTGCGGTGTTGACCAGATAGCTAACAATCAAAGGAATTATTGGACGGGTTAACTGTTCCCACTGGCAAGGGGAATAGCATCCCTATTGGCCCTTGCTAATTCCTTTAGTCCTTAGCTATTGTATTTAATTCGATCGGATTCTTACGGATAAATTTCATCCCTCATTGCTTTTACGCGAATCTGGTTTTGGTACATTCGCACCATGACCATTAGAGCGCAAACTCATAATATTAACTTAGCAACATTTTAGAAATTTGCGAGACAAATTTAAGATTTTCTCCAATAGCACCGTGGGGAGATGGGGTGTGGGGTGTGGGGTGTGGGGAAGTGGGGAAGTGGGGTGGTGGGGTAGTGGGGGAATTTCAACTAAAACCCTAACACCCTAAAACCCTATCTAGACTTGTAGCATTTCGGGGGTTTTTTCCTTCTGCTGCAGTGCGACATGGAGACGGTTTAAGGCACTGACGTAGGCGCGAGCGGAGGCGACAATAATATCGGTATCGGCTGCGCGAGCAGAATAGGTGCGTCCTTCGTAACGGAGACGGATAGTCACTTCTCCTAAAGCATCGATTCCCTCGGTAACTTCCCGCACCGAGAATGAGATTAATTCGTTAGGAATCTTCACCACTCGATCGATCGCCTTGCAGAGAGCATCCACTGGGCCTGTACCAATGGCCGCATCGGATAACTCGCTACCGTCGGGAGTGCGAATCGTTACCGTGGCCGTGGGTCTGGCACTATTTCCACAGGACACTTGTACTAATTCGAGACGGAAGTGATCGGGAACCGTATCGATTTCATCGTTAACAATAGCTTCTAGATCGCGATCGGTGATTTCCTTTTTGCGATCGGCCATTTCTTTAAACTGGATAAAAGCGTTATTAAGTTCCGTTTCCGAAAGCTCAAAACCCAATTCCTGTAAACGAGAGCGAAAAGCGTTGCGGCCAGAGAGTTTACCGAGAACGATCTGATTATGGGTCAAACCGATCGATTCTGCATCCATAATCTCATAGGTGAGTTTATGTTTTAACACCCCGTCCTGATGGATTCCCGACTCGTGTGCGAAAGCGTTAGCACCGACGATCGCCTTATTCGGTTGCACGATCATGCCGGTAAGATTAGAAACTAGGCGAGAAGTGCGATAGATTTCCTTGGTGTTGATCTTGGTTAAAGGTTCCGTGGACTCTGCTGGACGACCGAGGAAAGGATTAAAATAGGAGCGCCGCACATGAAGGGCCATCACCAATTCTTCTAGGGAAGCATTACCGGCACGCTCACCGATACCATTAATGGTACATTCCAACTGTCGAGCGCCATTTTTAACTGCTTCGAGGAAATTAGCCACCGCTAACCCTAGATCGTCGTGACCATGGACGGAGATAATCGCTTGGTCGATATTGGGGACATTTTCCTTAATACCACGGATTAAAGCCCCAAATTCGCTAGGGGTGGTGTAACCGACGGTATCGGGAATATTAACAGTGGTGGCTCCTGCGGCGATCGCTCTTTCGAGGACTTGATAGAGGAATTCGGGATCGCTGCGGCCGGCATCTTCGGGGGAAAATTCCACATCATTAAGGAAAGATTTAGCATAGGCCACCATTTCCGGCACAATCTCAAGAACTTCCTGACGAGTCTTCTTAAGTTTGTATTTGAGGTGGATATCAGATGTGGCTAGGAAGGTGTGAATTCTGGGCTTGGCGGCGGGTCTGAGCGCATCGGCTGCTGATTTGATATCTTTTTGAGTAGCCCGGGCTAATCCGCAAATAATCGGGCTATCAGCTTCGCTGCCGACGCTGGCGGCAATTTTCTGCACCGCATCAAAGTCCCCCGGACTAGCGTGGGGAAAACCTGCTTCAATGACATCAACTCCCAGTCGTGCCAGTGCGCGCGCTATGGTTAGCTTCTCATCCACATTTAAAGCGGCACCCGGGGACTGTTCCCCATCTCGAAGGGTGGTATCGAAGATAATCACACGATCTGGACTGGTATTCATAGTTTTTTTGTACCGTTAACGAACTGGGGAGTTGTTCCTCTGATTATAGCAGCTGAGGCCGAGGGGGTTGTTAAGGAAAATTGCGCTGAGAATTTCTCGACTTGCTCGCGCTTTTCCGGCTTGCCCTCTTTTTGGCTACCATAGAGGATATAGATAAATTGGCGAGGGAGTTAACAATGTTTGGCAAACCAGCGAAGGAACCGAACCCACCGGAGGTAAAAGACTTACAGGAGGTGATGTTTTCAATTAAGCAAAATCTCGAACCAGATCAGGATAAAACTGATATTAATCTTGTTGAGACTCCTACTCCAGAGGTGGTTACTGTAGTTGAAAATATTAGTAAAATTCTCTCTCCCTATTTTATCGTTTTGGTGGGTTTATTTCTCTATGATCGGAATAGTTTTATCGGTTTTTTATTAGTTTTTACGGGAGTTCTAGCGATTTTTGGAGTTTCTCTCAAGGATATTAATAAACTCATTGAAGAAGGGAAAAAGTTTTTCCAATCTAAGTAGTTTTATCCTCTAGATATAGCAATTATCTTAATGGTGAGGTAGCAAGTCTCCACTGTTAGGAAACGACTAGAAGGGTGCTTTTTTGAGTGTTCAGTCAGTAAACAGTGAACTGATAACTGAAAACTCACATCTGATAACTGATAACTGATAACTGATATAAGATTATGTCTTTAGTTGCATCTTTACTCGATCGAGTATCTCCTCAGAGTTTACAACAATTGCGAGCCAGTGATCGAGCTTGGCAAGCTTTGCGCTTAGAAAATCCGGTTATTCCTACGGTAATTAATCAAAGTCAAGAATCTTTAGGAGAGACGGATTTTGATCTAGTGATTGCGGGGGGAACCTTGGGAATTTTCATCGGGGCTGCTTTGCAAACTAGGGGCTGGCGTGTGGCATTATTAGAAAGAGGTATTCTGCGCGGTCGTGAGCAGGAGTGGAATATTTCACGTTTAGAATTAAGCAGTTTTTTAGAGTTAGATTTATTGACCGAAGCACAATTAAATCAAGCGATAGCGACGGAATATAATCCTGCTAGGGTGGGATTTTATCAAGGTTATGAGCTTTGGGTCAGAGATATTTTAAATATCGGTGTTGATCCGGTTTATTTGCTAGAGACTTTAAAAACTAAGTTTTTAGAAGCGGGAGGAAAGTTATTAGAAAATTCCGGGTTTAGCGGGGGGATTATTCATCCTGACGGGGTAATGGTTAAAACGGGAGAAATGACTTTAAAAACCCGTTTATTAATCGATGCCATGGGTCATTTTTCGCCAATTGCAAAACAGGCCAGAAAAGGAGAAAAACCCGATGGAGTTTGTTTAGTGGTGGGTAGTTGCGGTCAGGGTTTTCCCAGTAATGAAACTGGTGATTTGATTTATTCTTTTACCCCAATCTTGCACCAATGTCAATACTTTTGGGAAGCATTTCCCGCTAGGGATGGTCGGACAACTTATTTATTTACCTATCTTGATACCCATCCCGATCGCTTTAGTTTAGAATTTTTGATGGAGGAGTATTTAAGATTACTGCCGGAGTATCAAAAGGTGGATTTAGAAGCGGTAAAGTTTCAGCGTTTTCTAGCGGGTTTTTTCCCTGCCTATCGTCAAAGTCCTTTAAAAATGCCTTGGTCAAGAATTCTAGCAGTGGGAGATAGTAGTGGTAGTCAATCTCCGGTCAGTTTTGGTGGTTTTGGGGCAATGGTTAGGCATTTAAAAAGGCTAACTTTTGCCATTGAGGAAGCTTTACAAATCGATGCTTTAAGTCGAGACGATTTAGCTCTTTTACAACCTTATCAACCAAATATATCGGTAACGTGGCTATTTCAAAAAACTATGAGTGTTGCCATGTCTGCTAACCCTAATCCCAGTCAAATTAATGACTTAATGAGTGGAGTTTTTCGGGTAATGGATAAGTTGGGAGATGAGGTATTAAAACCATTTTTACAGGATGTGGTGCAGTTTTCTTCCCTCTCAAAAACTTTGCCTTTGGTTAATCCTCAATTAGTTTTACCGATGATTCCGCAAGTGGGTATCAGTCCTTTTATCGATTGGACAGGACATTATTTTAATTTAGCTTTGTATAGTGGTTTATATCCCTTAGCAACCAGCTTAAAACCTGTTTTAGAAAAGTTACCCGACAAGCAAAAATATCTTTATCATCGTTATTTAGACAGTTGGAAATATGGCTCTGGGGGAGATTTTATCAGTAATCAGTGATCAGTGATCAGTAAACAGTGAACTGATTACTGATAAGGTGCATCTCTTATTGGTGACATTCTCTCACATATTGGTGAGCAGCAGAAGTTATTCCAAGAGGGCGAATGCAATTCGCCCCTACAATAATATTATCGCGTCAATGGTAGGGGCGCACTGCGTGCGCCCAAATGTAATATAGATATTTCTACAAAATTGAGATGCACCCCATCTGATAACTGATAACTGATAACTGATAACTGATTTAATCTTTATCTTGAAAAAATTGTTGATCGAGATAATTAACTTTAGCATAGGGTTCTAAAGCGGAGAGAATTTGTCGGCCATAACTGCGAGCATTGACACGATTATCAAGAACAGCCACACAACCCTGACACTCCCGGAGAGACTGAACAGATTTCTGAATTTCCCTCACTGCTGTGGGTAAAAGATAGGCACGAAACCAGTCGAGATGTTGTCGTTTATAGTAAGCAATTTTGCCAGCAACAAGAGGATTTTCGGGGGAAGGTAAGGGTAAAGTAGCGATAATTAATAAACTGGGAGTCGGAAATTTTTCTTGATGGGTTTGCCAGAATTGCCAACCACAAACCAGAATAGTATTACTATTAATCCCAGTTTTTTCCACTTGTACTCGCGAACCGTAATCGGCTGCGATTTGGGTGGCAATTTGTGCTTTGAGGGGAACATCTTCAATCAGAATTACTATCGGTTGTTCACTGGTATGATTAGCACTAACTAATTCCCGCACTTGCTTTAATAACATCGGTTGAAATTCGGGGGTATTGGGGGCGCTGATGCGATCGGGCAGATATAAATGAATATATGCACTTTCGCGATCGGCTGCAAACTTTAGAGTTAAAATTTCTCCGATACCTTGATTTTGACGGTATAAATTAGCGGATTTTTCGCTATCTAAAAAACTGCCGATTAAAACAAAGGGTTGCTGCTGCCAAATCGGTTTGAGAAAACTAGCCACCTCTAAAGGACTGATTTTTAGGGTAAATTCTTCTCGCTCTCGATCTACTGATGTCCAGAGGAGATAATTATGCTCGGGGATTTTTGCCGCTAAAAGTTGCCAAACAGAATCAGTGGTTAAGTCTTGATGTAAGCGTTGCAGGAGAGCAATTATATATTCTTTTTCCTTGGCATCAATAAGATAGCAATTATAGGGATTAATGGGATGACCAAGAATACTTTGGCTAAGTTGTGCTTTAATTAAGTCTATAAACTCTCTATGCTGGGGATATGCTGACCCTAAAGCAGACCATTGTTCGGGAGTAATGGTGACGGTGAGATGATCGACTAGACAAGTTTCTAAATCTTCGGCTCGATCGATTATAGTGGCGATATTCTGGGGAAAATGACCGAGATTGCCCAATTTATCCTCTAACCATTGTTGGGGTGTGGTGAGGAGTAAACCGGTAAAATTAGCCGGAAAGCGATCGCTTTTGAGGATATCTCGCTGAGTTTGTAACCATGCTTGCAGATGGGGGATTTCCACTTCTAACAGTAGGTTTACTTCCGACTCTGGGGCAACAATCAGAACAGGTGTATTACCCAAAAGAGCCGGGGTGAGATAACTGAGACAATAACGGGTGAGAGTAGTTCCAGTTTGTATGAGAGAGGACCGTTTTAAGCGTAAAGCTCTAGCCACCAGTCGCCCCATAGTGAGATGATGAGACCAGTAAAAGCGTCCTTGTTCGCGTAAAAAAGCGCGTAGGGAAGAATGAACCGCTGCTTCTAATAAAACCATCTCATCTCAGTTATTGGTTATCAGTGGGAAGGGAGAGGTTTACAAGTGATCTTTCATCAGTCAAACCCACCCCCGCGAGTTTACTGTGGATACTTTAAGTTTATGGTGTCCCATCTGCTTTTTACTTGCGACTTGGTGTGAGATGATCTAGAAATGTCTATTTTATGAGAAGGATAAAGAAAAGTAATGGCAGAAATTCAGTTTTCCCGGGGGTTAAAAGAACCAGTTGTTCCCGATATCCGCTTAAGTCGCACTAAAACGGGAGAGAAGGGATCGGCAAAATTTTATTTTGATCAACCGACTATCCTCGGAGATCAACAAACCGAGGAAATCACGGGGATGTATCTCGTCGATGAAGAAGGAGAAATCGTCACCAGGGAAGTAAAAGGCAAATTCATCAACGGTAAACCCACGGCGATCGAAGCTACGGTTATTTTTAATTCTCCCGCAGAGTGGGATCGTTTTATGCGTTTTATGGAACGTTACGGTAGCGAAAACGGTCTAGAATTTACTAAATCTTCCTGATTTTACCCTTAGCTTCTGGCAATTTGTCAAAAAACCCGCATTCAGGATCGATGCGGGTAGAAGTGAAAAATCAGAGGAAAAACCTATTTAACTCCCAACAATTCCACATCGAAAAGTAAAGTCGCGTTGGGAGGAATTACCCCACCGGCACCCCGCGCACCATAACCTAATTCTGGGGGGATAATTAAGGTACGCTGCCCACCGACTTTCATCGATGCGACTCCTTCATCCCATCCTTTGATCACTTGACCAACTCCAATGGTAAAGGTAAAAGGTTGATTGCGATCCTTAGAACTATCGAATTTTTTGCCGTCTGTCAGGGTTCCCGTGTAGTGAACAGTCACTTTTTGACCTTTTTGGGGAGTTTCTCCAGTTCCTTCCACGATATCGATGTATTTTAGTCCCGAATCGGTGGTAACTGCTTGATCTAAATCCATGGAGATGATTTCCTTATTAATAGTTTGAGTGATAGGGGGTGGATTGGTTTCTGCGGCGATCGCATTGGCTTTTTCCCCTCCACCAAAGAGGGAAGCAACGATTAAAAATAAGCCACAAACCGCAATGATAGCAAAACTGAGCAAGATTTCGCGCATTGATTTCATAGTTCCCTAACGCCAGAGTTTATTCTCTAAGTCTCTCACCTGTCGTTCTAATCTATCAATCCTTCCCCGCAGTTCGTCCATTTCCGATTGTCGGGGAACCCCTAAATCCTGCAAAATCTGGCGAATATAGCGTTCTAAGTTGTTCTCGAAGCTCCCCTGTTCAGACTTCATCTGTGTCATCAGATCATCAACAAAGTTTTTAGCCTGATCAGAATTGATTTTACCGTCTTTGACTAATTCGTCGCTCACTTCTTTGATCTTTTCTGCCACCATGGAAGTAGTGCCAATACCCATCAGCAGCAATTGTTTAATCCAGTCGCTATTATCCATTGTTTTCACACTTTTCAAGGAGACGGGGATAAAAATATCCCTATTCCATTATGGACTTTTGCGGCGGTAACGGCAGAGCGATCGAGCAGATAACCCGCCAAGGCTATCCCCGTGGAACTACCCCCATCTAGGTTTAAACCGTCTGTTGCCGCCATTAACAGCAAAATTCGGGCTAATTCGCCTAAAGTTGCCCCCCTTCCCCCGACGCGATTATGGATAGCCACTAGCAAAATTTTTCCTTCTCGGCTGACTGCGATCGCACTGCGGGAAGCTTGTTGATTTTGGAATGCAGGACTAAATTTTTCGGCATTTCCATCCAAAACTATGCGTCCATTCTGCAATAATAGGGGACCTGCACCTAAAATCTGGGGATAATCAGCAAAATCTCCCGGTAGGGTGACGCTATCGAGGTTGACTGTCTCACCAATATTTAAATTAATATCTGTCTTTCGGCAGATGACTAAATAGCCATTTTCTGGTACTTCTATACTATCCTGTGGGGAAAGATTATTTAATTTCTCCGTCACGCGATCGCCTTGGACGACTAACCCGGTTTCCCGCTCGGTGAGGGGATAATAATTACTCCCCCAATCGCGAGTATAACGACTGCAGCCGGCTGTCAGGAAAGCACTATTTAAATGGGTTAGGGGAAAACGTTGTCCGGTGGCAGTAATGAGAGTTTCCTCTAAACTCAGGCGATCGATCCTGATTTTACCACGATTATCCCATGCGATCGCTCCTCGGTTTAAAATTGGTCCAGATAACCATTTGCCATCCACACGAATTGCCCCCAAAGGTAGCTGATTATTACGATTAAAAAAGCCGCCATTAATCATCGCTACTGCGTTACTTTCGCTATTAATCGTGATCAGGGGATTAGTGCCGCGCATTGAGGTGGAATTAGCGGTAATTGGTTTAATAGTTATCTGAGGATTTCTGGGATCGATTTCTAACCAAGTCACGGGAAACCAATCTTGATCTAACTGGATATATTTTTGATTCCAGATTAACCCTGGTTGCCAAACAATGCGCTTTTCATCCATAGCATCGGGACGAGAATCAATGATAATTCGGGGAGGATTAGCCACGCTGCTGATCTGTAATCCGTAGGCAGTGGGAAGGTTAATTTTTAAACGACTGATCACCCCATTATTTTCTAAGGAAGTGATCTGAGTGGGTAAGTTATTATTAGAGTTACCTAGATCATCTTCATCGTTATTTTGATTACCGTTGCTGATAGTTTGGGGTTGAAACCTAGAGATAAGGGATTGCTGGGCATTTCCTTCTAGGGTAATCACTGCTTGATTTTTTGCCTGACTAACTTGCCAAAAGGTCGGGCGATCGAGTTGAATAATAATCCTTTGTACTGCTCCATAATTTTCTAGCTGAATATCTTGAATCTGGGCAGCAGGAAAGTTAATAGTTAAACTATCGCCATTAATAGTGGTTGTTGCCCCCATTTTTAGTAAAATATCCGTAACATCCAGCCAGCGATCGGAATCGATTAAATTAGCCGATAAAGTTTGTAAATTAAACCAGCTTATCGGTTGCTTTTTTGGATCATTTGTGCTAAGAAAATCCATGCCGAATAATTGTCTTGCTCCCGTGTCACCCATGGCGATTCTGGTACTATTTGCTGTTGTCCACTGTCGCCAAGAAACGGGCAAAGAACGACCATTAAGAATAATTGTTCGTCCCTGTTGCTGGTTTGATAAATCCCTAGAAGCTAAAGTTATTGGTGATCTGTGATCGGCTAAAGATATAGCTGGACTGCCGATAATTATCAAGGAAATTACCGTTAAACAGATAGATGATAAAGTCAGGTAATTTAACTGCATAATTATCCCCCTAAATCCCCTTGGTTAAGATGATAAAGAGCAATGATTTTTTCCGTGACTTCTGTAATAGTGAGATGATCGGTATTAACTTCGATCGCATCTGTGGCTTTTCGCAGGGGTGCTAGGGAGCGATTACTATCCAAATAATCCCTTTTTTCAATCTCTTGGGTTAATTCTGCGAGACTAATACCTCCATTTCCCTGCGCTTCTAAGTCTTTTAATCTCCTTCTCGCTCTTTCTTCGGATGTCGCTGTCAAGAAAATCTTTAATTCCGCTTCTGGGAAAACATTAGTACCAATATCCCGACCTTCCACAACTATTCCCCCCGACATTCCCATCTGTCTTTGCAGGGTGACTAACTGTTGTCTCACCGCTTTTTGAGCGGCAATTCTGGACACTTGCGAGGTAATTGCGGGAGAGCGAATCTCTAAAGTCACATCCTGCCCGTTAATCTTCACTATAGTCACATTTTCGGGACTATCGGCCGGGATTATTTCTATCTTCGCTAAAGATAATAACTCGGCGATGGCCGCTTCTGCGGACAAATCCAGACCGGAATTCACCACTAACCATGTCACCGCGCGATACATCGCACCGGTATCGAGATAGGTTAACCCCAATTTTTCCGCTACTAAGCGCGTTACCGTCGATTTTCCTGCTCCAGCAGGTCCATCAATAGCGATAACTGCCCGACGTTGACGCAAGATAATATTATCAATTAAACGGGTTTGACCGATCAATCCGGCGATCGCTAATAGTCCCCCTGTCTCGATCTGCTCGATCGGTTGTAAACTCTGGGGATGGACTAAATCCAGATACTGAGGGCGAAATTCTGGCACTCTGTCGAGATTTTTTTGGACAATAGCCAGCAGTTTTTCCCTTTGTCTTTCCCCTAAACGAAAACTTTCGAGGGCTAATTGCAAACTTTGGGCGATAATTGTCGCTTTTTCCCTTTCTGTGGCCGATAGATACTGATTGCGAGAACTAACTGCTAATCCCGATGTTTCTCGCACTGTAGCACAAGCGCGAATCTCGATCGCTAAATTTAAATCCCTGACTAATTGCCGGATAATCGCTAACTGTTGGGCATCCTTTTCGCCAAAATAGGCGATCGTCGGTGCAATAATATTAAACAACCGCGTGACAATTGTGGCTACTCCCTGAAAATGTCCCGGACGAAAAGCACCACATAACCCGCTAGTCAGAGAAATCGGGGGAACAACTGCGGTTATCTCCTCAGAATCACCAATTCCTAAAGTTTCCGCACTGGGAGCAAAAATAGCAGCAACTCCCAAAGATTCACACAATTGGCGATCGCTGTCAAGGCTGCGGGGATAGCGAGAAAAATCCTCTGTGGGGCCAAATTGTAGAGGATTAACAAAAATACTGACCACAGTTACCTCCGCTTCCGTCACTGCGCGTCGAATTAGACTAGCATGACCTTTATGGAGAGCGCCCATGGTTGGCACGAGGGCAATACTGCGATCATGGCGATAATCAGCCAAAAAAGTGCGTAAACCGGGGATTGTTGTGAATATTTGCACAGGGTTCACTCCTTTAATAGCCTATTCCACTACTATTCGCCAGGGGATGCTGCCCGATGATCGATTCGGCTGCTTCCGGGGAATCGGCTTTAAATAATAACATCCCATCGCCTCTTTCTGTCCAATAACTCGTTTTTGTCTCCTGTCCTGTCTCGGTTAACCGCTGCATATATGCTTGTTTGACAAACCGGGGCATAATTTTTTTCAGGACAATGACTGGTGAGCAGCCCGAAAATTATATAGATTAATGGCAAAAAAGACTTGACAAAATCCCTCGATTTGACCTATACTTTCTAGTATAATGGGAATCCGTGCCAAAATATATATAAGCCTTTTTAGTCTAGACTATTTAAAAAAACTTTCTGCAATTACAACCCCAAAAAAAACTTGAAACAATATCAATTAATACACTTGATCGGTGAATCGAATAGGGAACCTTCGAGCGAGTCGAGGGCGAATTAATCAGCAGTAATCAAGTTCGCCTATCCGTCGTCACGATTTGGCTAAAACGAAACCTAGATCATCAATTTCAATTTATCACCCTCAAACCCCGAAAGGAAAAATAAACCATGGCGCAACTATACGAAGAAGTGACCCTAGCCCGCGACGTTCCCGAATACAATCTTAAGCAGGGTGATTCGGCGATTCTTGTTGATATAGTTGCCCATCCGAAGGGGGGTGAGGAAGGATATGTTTTAGAACTATTCAACGAAGTAGAAGAATCGGTTAACGTCGTCATTGTCCCGAAATCGGCGATTCAAGAAGAGGAAAAAGAAGGTTCTTCGTTACTTGGTATGGTTCGATATAGGGGCATAAATTGACTAAATCCTGATCTGGCAAGAGACTTAATTGATTAGTTTGTTCTAGAGCGAAAACAATTGACAAAAATCGCAGCAATGTCTGTCTCTATCGGGGTTTCATTCCTTATAACCCCCTCTATTGCATAACACAAATAGATTAATGCTAAAAAAGACTTGACAAAATCCCTCGATTTGACCTATACTTTCTAGTATAATGGGAATCCGTGCCGAAATATATATAAGCCTTTTTACTTCCGCTATAAGTTTGTCCGAGAAGCAATCGAGAAAACCATAAACGGGTCATTGGAGGAGCCTTATGCCAGAATCTAGATCTGAGATTATTTCAGTTAAAGTTAAAGAAAATGTCACCATGTTAGTGGAAGCGAGAAGTTTCGGTGGTGAACGGGAAGTATCCGATCAAATATTTGACTTTCAAAGTGTGGCTGATACAATTGAGGCAGTTACTGAATCGATCGCTGCTACGATAAGTAAAGTGAAACCCAAAAAGGCCACCGTAGAATTTGGGGTAGAAGTCAGGGTAAAATCCGGTAAACTAACCGCTTTAATTGTGGAAGGTGAAGGAAAGGGAAATTTAAAAATTACTCTGGAATGGGGAGGATAAATTGATTAAATGCTTACCCCGGAATCTCTACCTCCGTACACTGTCAGGTTAAAGTTAATCTATGGGTCAGGAACAGGCTTTTTTGGTTCTTCCGAACTTACCATGTAAAATCAACTAGCAAAATGCCAATTTAATAAACATCTAAGACTAAAGTTTTTAAAGTTTCTAAATCCATAGCCTCTCCTTTTAATCACCTTCAGTTTATTATTAATTCCTTCCAC